>JAJQDO010000227.1:32561-33241 GCA_021202175.1 Clostridiales bacterium
TCTTTTATCATTTCCACATCTTCCTTCACAAAATTAAAATCTGTTCTCCGCTGTTCATACCAGTTGCCATTATCCTGAACAATCTGATACGGGAAACTGGTAATACTGATAAAATCAGGGCAATGATGCTCCATTTTCCAAACCTGCAGAAGCCGTTTCATTCCTTCCGCATTATAATGCTGTACAGAAAAGCCTGGGCCTCCTATCTTTGCATTGGGAATTCTTTTTTTCAGAATCTCATCCACAATATCAAACTCTTCCAGATAAGTCTGCCATGTCTGTTCATCAAGCATGTTAAATTCCAAAAAGCCCTTTTCAAATTTCGTATCGTTCTCGATGGAATAACTGAAAATCCATGTGCTTACCTCCATATGTCCATAACGTCTGAGCAAATGTGTAAAAAAATCCCAAAAAAATGCAGCAAAATCTTCTTTTTTACCAAAGCTTCTCGCATGCTCCTTTTCCTGGACTACTTTATTTGCTGTCTGTAAAAGGCGAAAAGTCCTTGACCGCAGTTCGATATAAGGACACAACTTCTGCCCGACAAGGAAATCCAGCACTTCATCCAGTCTTCCATAATTAAACTGTCCTGTCTTTGAACTTTTGTTTAAGTGCATATCTTCTTCAAAGATATTCCAGAAACGGATATATATTCTCAATCTATCCTGCACAGCCGTATT
>JAJQDO010000164.1 GCA_021202175.1 Clostridiales bacterium
ATATAGAAATCTTATTATTTGAGATTTCTATTGCATTTTAAGTGTAGTATGTATAATATAATACAAGACACATAAGATAGGACACAGGAAAGGAGATTCTCTTTATTCGTACATGATTGCATTTAGTAATAAAGGCGTTTGTTTTATAGAAAGTTTCGTTCCTGCAAAACGATGACGAAAAGAATCAATATGGCTCGTTGCGAGATGGAGGGGGAGAGATGTCATGACAAAGTATATAGAAAATGTGAATGCATATTTGTCAAAGATGAAGATAAAGCAGACATATATAAGTATGAAAACGGGAATTGATACGAAAAAACTGTCTCGTATTATGACTGGTGCGCAAGATATCACCAGTATGGATATGGAAAAAATAGCGCAGGCTCTTGGAAAAAAACCGGAATTTTTTATGAGTGAGGAGTTTTATGTTCCAGAAGTCTACGGTTTGACACCGGAGAGGATTGCTTTTTATGCGGGGAATCCTACATCCCGGCAAGAGGATATTGCAGAAAAATTGGTGGAATTGGTAGAAAACCTGGACGTAGTTATGGGTGCGAAAGATCGATTTTTGAATATAGCAAGGGAGTAACGGATGGATATACAACGTTTTAGAAAGATTATTGAATATAGCAGACGGCATAAAGAAAACGTGGAATCGAAAATAAAAAGTTTTTATTCTTTTGCAGGAATGAGCCGCGATAAGGAAGTTCTGAATCTTATGCAAATTGTACGGCCTGCCTTGAAAAAAAAGGGGTATTTTGTTTTTAAGATACCTCTTTCTGATGATGAAATCGGTGCGCTTTGTTATAAAGGAGATGTGTGGGGATATATTGTGCTTAATACATCTTTGCCTAAAATAAATATTAATTTTGCTATATGTCATGAATTGTATCATGTTTTTTTTCAGAAAAATGCTTTGAAAGCAAGAATAGAATTTAGTGGAGATTCTTATTATAATCAGGAAGAATTCGAGGCGAATTTATTTGCCAGCATGTTTTTGATGCCTGAGGATAGTTTTCGGTTTATGTATGAAAAGTTTAAAAATGAGTCTGAGGGAGATGAAAAAGATACTATCCTCCGTTTAATGAACTATTATGAAGTGCCTTATATGGCGGCGCTGCTTCGGTGCTATGAGCTTAATTTGCCTGATAACACGAGCATCCCGGAGGAATTGCTGTATCAGGAAAAAGATAAAATAAGGGAACGATTTATAGATTTATGGTTGGACGAAAGCATTTTAAAGCCAACGAAAAAAAATGACTATACACGCCTCGAGAATATGGCTGCGTATTATGGTGAAAAATGCCTGAGCGAAGGTTATTTGAGTGAAAGAGCACTGAGAAAATCTTTACAGAATATGAGAACGCTATATTCAGAGATAAAGGGGGAGTAATGGATGGACGGCCGCTATACCGATACTCCACATAATATGTCGGATATTGTCTCATATGTAGTCACTGATACGGAAGCAATCGTTTCGGAAATGATTAAAAGGTCAAAATGCTTTTTTTATGATACCTGTTCCTTTCGGCGGCACGCCAACTTAAAAAGGGAAGAGGCAGAATATTTATTGAGATATATAAAAAAATGGGATGGTACCGTCATAATTACAAGAGTTATTTTGATGGAATTGGCTTCTCATAGCGGGATGTTGTGTCAGGAATATGTAGAATATATAAAGCGTATAAAGGAATTTGAAATTGATATTTTAATAGTCTATGAGGAAGATTTATTTTCTTTTATGGAAATGTGTTTCAACAGTAATTCTGTAATTAACAGTTATTTGTGCTGGGCTGTCAGAACAATAAAAGACCCGGTAAGCAGTATTACAGAAATGTTATTATGTAATAGAAGCATATCTCGAGAAGTTATAGAAGGGAAGAACCTGAATCATAGCGAAGTTTATAACCATTTTTTTCGAGAATTAAGAAAGTATAAGGAAACTGGCGATAATTTGGGAGAGGAGATTTTGGCGATATGTCTTCACATTTTATCGTATATCCCTGGAGAGAAAGATGGGAAGTTCTGTATCATTACGGATGACAAAAATGCAGCTGCAAAGATTGACGGTTTGTTCAAAAAAACAGCGACACGACACAAAGGAAGAAAAATAATTCTATATAGCACACCGAAATTGGTGCAGGCAATGTATAGAGAAAACATCCTTCAAAATAAGGAACATGTAGAAGCACTTTTAGCCACTGGGACAGATGGAAATATTGTAGTATTAGGAACGTTGGTCTATGATATACAAGGTAGGGAGATATCGAAAAACAAGGAAGAACTGGCACATCTTATTATGCAGCCAAACGGGATTCAGATTATTTTTTAACTTGTTCGGCAAGAAGTCTCCTTCCTCTTGAGCGAGAAGCTTCACCTCTATAGGTGGGTGGGAGTACACCGGTGCTTCTGATCTGGCAGGTTCCTGGAACGTTTACTTCTATAGGTAGATGGTAGTACGTCACGTGAATGCGATAGAATATAGCATAAGAATTTCGGAATCACAGAGGCTGACGAAAATTCCTGTGCTATATTTTTTTTATTTATATCATATCTAAAAATGAGAAATTATTTTTCAGGGGCGAAATATATCCTATGCTAAAACGATTGCCAGATCGACAGAATTTCAATCAACAGAATTCGAATCAACAGAATTCGAATCAACAGAAATCCAATCAACAGAATTCGAATCAACAGAAATCCAATCAACAGAATTCGAATCAACAGAAATCCAATCAACAGAATTTCATTCAACAAAATTCCAATCATTCTAATTCAAATCAGCAGTTATCAAAATATTATAAGCAGAGAGGCGCCGCATACATCCGTGTTTCCACTGAAGATCAGATAGAATTTTCACCAGATAGTCAGCTAAAAAAGATTCGGGAATATGCGGCGGGGAAAAATATCCTGTTGTCTGAAGATTACATTTTTCTTGATGAAGGAGTAAGCGGTCGGTACGCCAAGAAGCGTCCTGCATTTATGAAAATGATTGGGTTGGCAAAACAGAAACCGCGACCTTTTGATGTGATTTTAGTCTGGAAATTTTCCCGGTTTGCCAGAAGCAGGCAGGACAGCATTCTATACAAGTCGATGCTGCGCAAAGAGTGTGGAATTGACGTGATCTCCATCACAGAGCAGCTTTCCGAAGACCCTACATCGATATTGGTCGAGGCTTTGCTTGAAGCGATGGATGAATACTATTCTATTAATCTGGCGCAGGAGGTCAAGCGGGGAATGAATGAAAAGTTTTCCCGGGGTGGTGTGGTTTCTGTGCCGCCTTTTGGTTACCGAATGGAGGAAGGACATTTTGTGATTGATGAAGAAAAGGGTGCGATTGTTTCCAGGATATATGAAGATTATCTGTTGGGTATGTCCATTCGTCAGATTGCGACAAATTTAAATGCCATGGGGATTCGCACAAATCGAGGGAATCTTTTTGAAAATCGGACAGTAGAATACATTTTATCGAATCCGACTTATGTGGGAAAACTGCGCCGTAGAGATGATTTAGATGGCAGGAAAAAGACGAGCAGTGGAGAATGGGATAGCAGGAAAAAATCATGCATTGGAGTGAAATCTGATAATGGGGAAGATTCGATACAAAAACAATATAATTATTGCGATCGATATTACAACAACCCGAATATCAGAATTGTCGAGGGAGAACACGAAGCTATCGTCAGTGAAGAGGTATTTGAGGCTGTGCAGCAACGGATAGCAGAGAATAAAAGAGCATCCCCTGGATATATTCAACGTGATAAATGTATTCAACAGAATCGATATAATCTACATGCTCAAGATGGTCATTTTTATCACACAATAGTGGAGAGAACGAAGGCGAAGTATATGCTGCAGGGACTGGTTCAGTGCAGTAATTGTGGCGCGGTGCTGACGCGTACGGAGAGAGGAAAGGCTTTGCAGTGTAATCGATATATGAAGGGGAAATGTACGGTCAGTCATTATATTCGATTAGAAACATTGAATCAGATGGTGTTAGCTAAAGTGGTACGGGATTGGGGCAAGATTGTTGTCGAGATAGCGATACCGGATGCCTTAAAATCGAAAAATGAAGTGAAATGGAAGGGAGAGAGAGATGTGGATGAAAAATCGAAACAGGAGATGAAAGCTGTGCTAATAAAGCAAGATTGGATACAGCACCGTGTGGATTTGGAATACAAAAAATTGGAACGTCTGAAGGAAGCCTACATGGAAGGTATCGATACTTTGGAAGAGTATCGAAAGAGTAAAAAAGAGATTGAGAATTGGATTCAGGCATTAAAAAACGAGCGGGAGAGACAACTGGAGATGGAGGAGAACGGAGAAAAAATGTGGAGAAACATGGGAATAGAGAATATAGATAATAAGGAAGTAGATGAAGGGAGTGAAAATGAGAATAAGAAAAGTATTGATAAAAACGAATATGATAGTTGTGTAAAAAAATGGAAAAGTAAATCTGCCTATACTCTTTCGGCCGTTATAGACTCTTTACAGGTTCTGCGAGATAGTAAGATACAGAGATGTGAAAATGATAAGACCGATAAAGATAACAAAAATGACAAATATGATAAGATTGACAAAGCCTTTGAGAATAATGGTGAAGTGAGCCTGCACCTGTTGTTATCTTCGATATTAGACAAAATTATCTTTAATCGTAAAAAGGGAACGGTGGAATTGTTCTATAAGATATAAAAGTTTATAGTTCAGCAACGGTTTTCAGAGCTCTTTTGTTTTGGTTGCGAATGGAATCTGTCCTATGTTATACTGTAACAAGAAATATATTTAGAGAAATACAATGCTGTGGATAAAAGGGCTGTGACGATTTAACTATGGTTATATTGTGAAAATGATGATGGAGTTTTCCTGATACCTGATGAAAGGAGATGACTAATTGCATGGCTAAGACATTCAATACCGAAGGTTATTGTGACCCGGAATATAATTACATGGTGGATTTGACGAGTCGTCTTATAAAAATAAAAACCATGGTTGAACATGGAAAATATTTTGTGATCAACAGAGGCAGGCAGTATGGAAAGACTACAACATTAATTGCGCTGGAAGATAATCTGCAGTCTGAGTATGTGGTGATTAGTATGGATTTTCAGATGCTGAGCAGTGATGATTTTGCGTCAGAAAAGCGATTTGTCGCTGCATTTTCCCGAGAATTTCTATATGCTGTGGATGACATACCTGACCATATAAAAGCAAAATTACAGGCATATTCTTCCGCAGAGGATTTACAGGCGACGTTATCCCTTCTATTTAAGGCACTGACTGGATTTTGCGGCGAAATGAAAAAGGGCGTCGTTTTAATGATTGATGAGGTGGATGCTGCAAGTAACAATCAGGTGTTTTTGGATTTTCTTGCGCAACTGAGGGCGTATTATTTAAAAAGAAGAAAGATAAAGACTTTTCAATCCCTAATTTTAGAAGGAGTTTATGATATTCGAAGCTTA
>JAJQDO010000015.1 GCA_021202175.1 Clostridiales bacterium
TTCTCACTCCAAGATAATTCGTTTGTCCTGCGCAGGTGAATTCCGCTGATGTAAATATAAACTTCTTCGCTGAGAGAAGCGATAAACTGGTTCGCCTTTCCCGCCATGTCACTGAATATCCTGCTGAGCCGGGTGGCCGGTACCACAGACATTCCCACTTCGTTGGTAACTAAAATCAGCGTCTTGTTTCCATCTCTGGCTCCTTTGATCACATCACTCAGTTCCATCATCACCTGGGCCTCCAGGTCTTCCACTTCCCGGGTCGTAATATGATCAAAATCCCGCTCTTCTTCGCATAAAATATTCGTGATCAGCACCGTCACACAATCAAGAAGAATCGTATCCTTTTCGGTATGATTGACCACATCGCCCAGATCACGGTACCCTTCGTAGGTTCCCCATTCCGGATCTCTTCTCTCCTGATGCACCCGGATCCTTTCCTTCATATCCTCATCAATCGGAATAGCCGTCGCCAGATATAAAACGCTTCTCCCACCATACTCCAAAGCCTTTTTCTCCGCGAGCAGGCTTTTTCCGCTCCGGCTTCCGCCTGTCACTGTGACAACCTTTGACATATTTCTCTCCTTTCAGGAGGCTTTCGGTTTCAAAATAGAAATCTCCGCCCTATAAATATAACCCATGATGACCATGACAGAGATTATGGTCACCCAAAAACTGCTAATCAGATATCCCAGGCAGATATTAACACTGCTCAAAATCCCGAACAGAGTCTTGGCGTACAGGGCAATCAGAATCGCTTCCTTCACGGAAACGACCTGCCCATTTTCCGTCCGAAAACTCGATCGGCAAAGCAAGCCAAAACCTACCGCAAGAATCAGGTACTGTGCTCCCTTGGTAACAAGTGAAATGATAAAATAAAAAATCAATGACGCGATGATCAGTGGTATCGCCCCAGCAAGTCCTTCATTATCCAGAAAGATGTCGGACAACGTCGAGAATTTAATCTCGGTCACATTTTCAGAGACACGAATCAGAACATTGGAACGGCTGATGAGAATCTCTTCTGTATAATCTGTATTATAATCGGAATCTGTATATTCCTCCACGTCAGAATCGATTTCGATCCGAATCGTTCCACCAATCGTAAAGGAGAGCGGCATGGACATTTCAAACTCGCCATCGTCCAGGGTAAACTCCGGCAATCTGTTTAAAAACAGATTCTTCAGTCCGCCCACGCTGGCCACCCATGCCCCTACCGGAATCACTGTGTCCACCAGCAGCATAAAAAGCAGCAGCACAATCGTATAGCAAACGTGTTTTCCCATTTTATCATTTATCAGTGTCTTATATTTGCCAGGCTGAAAACAGGCGATAAAATATCGCTCGAAAAAGCCAACTCGATTATCCTGTTCCATGTATTCCTCCAGATATCTATTGATATATGATCGACGCGGCAATCTCTTCCGCCTTGTCTTTCCCCACCAGAACTTCGATGAGCGTAAGGGCAAAAGGAATGGCTGTGCCGACGCCACGGCTGGTAACGACATTACCATCGACAACCGCCGGTTCTTCCAGATAAGTACCGCACTGCGTATCATCCACACACCCTGGGTAACTGGTAGCCTTTCTGCCCTCTAAAAATCCCAGGCCGGCAAACACAGACGGCGCCGCGCAGATGGCTGCGACCCAGCGTTTCGCTTCGTACTGTTTTTTCAAAAGCTCCGCCAGACCATCGTGCTCCCTCAGATAATTTGTTCCCGGCAAACCGCCCGGAAGGACAAGCATATCTGCCGTCTCCGTCAGGTCGTCAAACAGCATGTCCGCTTCGACCGAAATCCCATGAGATCCCTGTATCTTCTGTCTGCCCATAATGGAGACCATCTTCACATCAGCACCTGCTCTGCGCAGCAGATCCACTGCCGTCAAACCTTCCACCTCTTCAAATCCGTCCGCCAGAAAAACATATACTAAACTCATATATAATACCTCCTTTTATATTTCACATTACTGATCAGGATGTCAAAAGGTTATTCTGATCATTACTTTAGTGTAACTTAAAAAAGTGCAATTATCAAGCCATGTCATAGTAATTTCACGTTTATTTCCTTATTTCTAAGACATATTACTGTTCACGGCATACATAAACAGGTTCCCTTTTTTAGCAAAATCATGTATACTGTATTTGTATTTAATGATAGCACTGCCTATGTTTTACAGAGCTTTTACAGTACTATAACACATTCCCGGTAAAAGAAAAGAGGACATTATGGAAATTGAAAGAAAATATTTAATAAATGAACTTCCCAAGGACCTGGATTCCTATCCGCACGATACCATTTCCCAGGCCTATATCTGTACAGAGCCGGTTATCCGCATCCTGCAAAATAACGACTCTTATATCCTGACACTAAAATCCGGAGGACTTCTCGCCAGGGAAGAGATTGAGATGCAGCTTTCCCTGAAAAGTTTCCTGCGCCTTTCCACCAAAACCGATGGAAATATGATTGAAAAGATTCGATATAAGATTCCTGAAGCGCATGGCTATCTGATTGAATTGGATGTCTTTCAGGGAATATACGAAGGATTCGTGATGGCGGAGATCGAATTTCCTGATCTGGAAAGCGCGGACAATTACACACCGCCTGCCTGGTTTGGGCGAGAAGTCACTATGGACCCCCGCTTTCATAATTCCAGTCTGAGCCAGCGAACCAGCGAACAGGTCAGAGAGTTCTTCCAGGTTCTCTCCGAGTCCTGATCATATCGCTCCCTATGATTCATCGATACGGAATGGATAAACGTACAGACCAAAACAAAGGAATTACAAAAAATCTGTACAGAATAAAAAGAGGATAACATTCATCCTTCTATACCCTGCGAATAGTTACTATTCATGAATATTTAACACAATTGTAAGGATTATCTGGTATCATTTTACTTACAAATATATTATAATAGGTAAGATTTTGATTTTTAGGGAAATGCTATAGTATTGTTACGATATGATTTAAATGAAAAAAGTATGGTACCACAGACTTCAAAAGTCATAAATTCGATCAAAAACATTTGATTTATGACCCTTTTTCCTTATATCATAATATTATACAGAAAGGAATTATTCATGATGATGGACAGGCAGGCTAATTTAACTCCGGATGAAAATGAAACGCACGTTTCCGAAACCACAAAAACATCTCGTTTCGGCTCTAAAATAAAATGGATCGTGGGGGCTGTTCTTGTTGTTCTCGTTCTCATTTATGGCATCGGTGTTTATCATTATAAAGATCATTTTCAACATAATGTATCGATCAACGGCACGAAGGTCAACGGCATGACCGTCGAGGAAGCAGAGAATACTTTTACAGAGGACTTCGCTTCCCATGTGATCACCATTACCGAAAAAGAACGGGAGGAGACCATCGCTCCGGAAGATGTGGACGCCGTCATCTCCGTAGGCACGCAGATTGAAGATCTTTTTGATAGCTTCAGCCCCTGGACCTGGTTTACCAACCTGTTTGGCACCTCTGATTATACGGTGGAGCTTGACGTCACCTACGATGAAGAGAAACTGAATGAAGTCGTGAATAATCTGGAATGCTTCGCAGAAGGAAATGTCATCGCTCCGGAAGACGCCTACATACAGGCCGGGGAGGCCGAATTTGAGATCGTTCCTGAAGTTCTCGGCAACACGGTAAAGAAAAAGAAGCTGATTAAACGCATCGGTACCTGCCTGGCTACCTGTGTGACCAGCATCAATCTGGAAGAGGAAGATCTGTATAAGCTTCCTTCTTATTTTGAGAGCGACGAGGTCGTGCAAAAAGCTCTGAAAAAGGCGAATAAATTCACACAGGGCACCATCACCTATGATTTTGACTATACAACAGAGACCGTCGATTATAGTCTTTCCAAAGACTGGGTTAAGATTACCGATGATTTCAAGGTATCCCTCATCGAAGATAAGGTCGGGGATTATGTGGACGGGCTGTGTAAAACCTATAACACCATGGGCAGTTCCCGATCCTTCACCACATCTTATGGCTCCACGATTAATATATACGGAGGAGATTATGGCTGGAAGATTTATTTCGACGAGGAGAAGGCGGAACTGATTGAGGACCTCAAAAGCGGCGAAGATGTAACCAGGGAGCCTGTGTACTCTTATGAAGCCATGTGCCGCAACTCAGCGACAGATGATATCGGCGACTCTTATGTAGAAGTCAGTATCTCCGGCCAGGAGGTATGGCTGTATGTAGATGGAGAATGTCTCCTGGATACTTCCTGTGTGACCGGAATGAAGTCAAGCTATGATACAGATACTGGCATATATGCCATCACCTACAAGACGAGCCCGGTCACGTTAACAGGGTTAAACTCAAACGGATCTTCCTACAGTTCTGACGTCACTTACTGGATGCCTTTTAACGGCAACCAGGGATTACACGATGCTACCTGGCGAAGCAGTTTCGGCGGCTCGATCTATAAGTCCAACGGATCCCACGGATGCGTCAACCTGCCTTATTCCGCTGCCGCGACAATCTACAAATATGTAGACGCAGGATTTCCGGTTGTGATTTATTAACACAAACATCTTCGAAATCCGACAGCCTCTCGGCTGGTCTGCCCGGTTATTTTCAGGACATTATCTTAAAAAGATTTACACCTATTTACTATAAAACGGTGAGGCACATATGTGCCCCACCGTCTTGCGTTTTTATCATAAGGTCGCTATCTGCGCACCTTCACTCCTTTATTATCTCTGGACATCAATTTTATTTTCTGGAAGAACAATTCTTTATCCTTGTACATGATAAAGTCATCTGCCGCTGCCTCCGTCAGATATGCGTGGCTGATCCGATCGTCATCCTTTAAACTCATGCCACGGATACCGAGAGCATTTTTCTTCTTTTTTGTAATCTGCGCCATGGGAAAGCGCAGGAAATATCCTCCTTCACTTTGCAGTACCAGATATTTCTTCTCGATATCTTTCTCAGCATCTACAGCAAAAACAGCAACCAGCCGATCATCCTCTGCCAGCTTTGTGGCCGTGACCGTTTTCTTCTGTACCAGGAATTCCGTCCCTTCCACTAACTTAACAAGGGAAGAAGCCGTCACAAATAACAACTGTTTGGCAGCTAATTCCCAATCCGACAGGATAAAAAGAATCTGTTCATCCCGACTGTCATAATTACACAAGTTATCAATGGGCACACCTTTTTCTCTGAGTCGTCCGCCTGGGATATCCTGGACATTCAGCTGATGCATCTGACCATTCTGCGTAAATATCCGCAACTTATCGGTATTCCGGCAGGGCACGATCATGCGATATTCCGCTTCCACAGTCTCCTGGTTTCTCTCATAAATATTTTTCTCCAGTATTTTCCCGTAACCGAACCGATCCATGACAAAAAAGACTTCCCTCTCTTCCACCGTCTTCTCGATGATGACCTCTGCCTTCGCGTTTTCTAAA
>JAJQDO010000333.1 GCA_021202175.1 Clostridiales bacterium
AAATTTAAATTTGTTTCATATCCTTGGACGGCTATCGCGCAGCGATTTTGTTCAAGAACGATTATGTTCACAAAAAAAGAACGATTATGCTCACGCAAAAAGAACGATTATGCTCACGAAAAAAACGATTATGCTCACGAAAAAAACGATTATGCTCACGCAAAAAAGGAACATCAAAAAAATTGACGTTCCCTTTCATTAATAATATAAGCATGGATCCGCACCTGCAAATCCGTCCATATCTAATAATAATTTCCAGTGTATCATTCATGATAACTCACTAATGACAGACGAAAAATACAATCTCATTCATCTTCCATTACTTTTGATAATTAACAAGAATATAGCCGCCACAGGAGTCGACAGAGGTATAGTACAAACTCTTCGAAGACCGTTTACACGGAATCATAAACTGCACCAGATGTTCCATGGTCGTATATTTAATCCGCTGTCTGGAACCGGACCAGCTTCGGTTTGCCGAATCCGCCACGATCACTTTGCCCGTGTTCGTGATGCCCAGTAATGCCATCGTATGTTTGGAACTGGACCAACGGTAATTGTAAGCAGATGAAAAGTTGCCATTCTTCTGTTTGTGATTATTCACCTCAATAATCACCGCATTTCCGGATTCCAGATGGCTTGTAATCTGATTGATGGCCTTCTTATCTTTAAAATAACGGACATATTTGCTGGAAATGCCACAATAATTCAATATCTTGGTAATGCCATATAAAGAAACCGGGCGCTGCGCGGAAAGAGATTTGCTATAATTGGCCGACCAGGCCTTTTCACCAAATACTTTCTTCTCCAGCTTTTTCACCACTTTTTCCGGGGTATAGTTCGCGTACTTCGTCGTATAGCCGGATAAGATACAAGTAAGCGCGCTGACGGCACACCCGTGCTGAGCCACAAAGGACTTCTTAGAGGTACGTGTCCCTCCCTGAGCATAGACATGGAATGACCTGACTCCCGTATCGCCGTTAATATCTACCACATACTCATCCACATCCGTATTCTTGGAAATCGTGGACTTTTTCGTCGTAATCTTCTCCGCGGCAAAAGACTGCATCGGCGACAAAGCCATCACAAGAGCCAGCGTGAATGCAATTAATTTCTTTCTTTTCATCATCGTCTAAATCTCCTTTTGTCTTTCTTAAAATGTCTTCTTAACGATGTCGACAAAGCCGACAAATGATACTTTATCTTTACTGTTTACGTATAAACCGTGAGCAGTAATACATTTTATCGATTATTATACGCCTGAAATGTTTTGTATTTATGAAAAAATATCAATTCTGTTAAATTATTATTAAAATTATGTTAAACAAATCCAGTCTGTAAGCAACACACCTATGGTTAAACGGCATCCAAAAAGCCGGTGGTGCAGTATCTTCACTGCAAGCAACACACCTATATTAATCTCTTACCACGGCGGTCATTGTTCCTACAAAACAAAAAACCGAAATACCTTCTAATAGTATCCCGGTCTCCCAAAGAAAAATTCACATCAGTAAACTTTCAAAGCTGCCTAGCGGATTTGAACCGCCGACCTCCGCCTTACCAAGGCGACGCTCTACCAACTGAGCCAAGGCAGCATTAAGAACAATCTCAACATGAAAAATTCTAACATGAGAAACTATCCTTGTCAACAAGATTTTATTGAATTTTCGAAAAAATTCATACAATTTAATACCTCTCGTACTGAGTATGGATCGATACCGACATGAGGTCAAATCATATCGTTATACTTCTTCAACTGTTCCATCACCTGCCGCAGCGTCTCCTCAATCCCTTTCTCCTCTTCTTCCACGATGATGTCAGCATATTTTTCGTAGAGAACCCTTCTTTCTTCGTAAATATCCCGGAGCGTCTGACCGTCCTTTAAGACCACCCCTCGATCCCTCAGATCGCTTAGTCTCCGGCGCAGCACTGGGTAAGAACACTTTAGATAAACGACATGTCCCATCTCCTTAAAATGGTCCATCGCTTCCTGTCCGTATACCGCACTTCCTCCGGTCGCAATCACGGAGCGCTCCACATCAATAGAAGCATTTACCTGATTCTCTATAGAAAGAAATCCATCCACACCATTTTCGGCAATAATCTCCTTTAACAGTTTTCTCTCTCTCTGCTGAATAAGCAGATCGGCATCCACAAACTGATATCCGGCTTCCTTGGCTAAAATAACGCCGATCGTACTTTTTCCCACGCCCGGCATTCCGATTAAGATAATGTTATCCTTCATAATTCATACTCCCATAGTCATACCCCTATAGTCATACTCCCATAGCGATGTCTCATTCTTTTGCTGTCTGGGGATTATTTTACACTTTAAAGATTCTGAATGCAAGCAGTATAGCGGGAAAACTTTGCGTGAATAAGATACACCGAATCCGCTCTGAAAGGATATCCGAAAAGCTAATTATTTCCCCTAAAAGACCATATAAAATGGTTGTATTAGACAGAAAAATACGTTATGATGAAATATATAAAAAGGAGAGATCATTCGAATAATTATAGAAGAAAGGGAGTTTCGTTGTTATGTTTGAAATGTTTGCTACGATTCTGGCGGCCGTCCTTGCCACTCTTTACGGTCTGTCCAGATCCGTATTTATGGTCGGACCATATAGAAATTATTACCGGTTCGCTGCCCTCGCCATTATCGTATTTATTTATCTGGCCTACCGCATTCGCCATGATATGAGACGTTTCCATCTCAGACAGCTCCATGTAGATGTCAAAGACTATATTTACTACGAAAAATACACCTCTCTGCTCTATCGGGCCGGTTACCTGATCAGCTACCTGATCCAGAACATTTTATTTGATTACATCTATATGCGGCGTAATTTTAATTTCTGCAAGGGTCTGGATGTGTATGACGGAGGAGTGAGCGAATATTACATCAAGTTTCGCGGTACCTGGTATCAATATCTGAAAGTCACGTTGCTGCGTCATAAGGTCTCCCTGCAAAAGCTTCAGGCTTACGCTTCCGATGTAAAAAACGAGATGATTCTTAACGCTTTGGAGACAGATGAGGAGAAAAAAGTTTATCTTAACTTCTCCGAAGAAGCCAGACAGTTTTTTGAAGAGCATAATTCTCTGATGAAGGATGATCTTAAGACGTTCCCTGATTTTCATCAGATTGACTCCTATTATTGGAAAAATATTCTGAAGAATTATGAAGTCATCCTTTCCGTGAGGAAATACGAGCCTGAGGTCAAGGACATGGTGGATCGTCTGAATAAAAGGGGAAATGACGACATCACTAATTTCAAGAAGAAAAAGTTTTGAGAAGTTTTGAGATACAGGCAACCGGAAATCGGACTACTCCTCCGCTTTACGGTATTTTATATAGTTATGCTTTTTTTATCCATAGCAGCCAATGATCCGGGATGTGATTATCGAAATGTATTTACGACGGAATCATTCTGTGGGTTGTTACTGTCGAAATGCATTCTTCGATGGAATCATTCTGTGGGTTGTTACTGTCGAAATGCATTCTCCATGAAATTATTGAAATACACACTGTCATCGAATCATTTCGTGGCATTGAAGCGTTGCCGGACAATCTCAAAAGCCAGCACGCCGGCCGCCACAGAGGCATTGAGAGAATCAATATCACCCTTCATCGGAATGGCTGCCACATAATCACATTTTTCCTTTACCAGACGGCCGACACCGCTTCCTTCGTTGCCGATCACCAGTCCGATCGGACCCGTCAGGTTCTGCTGATACATCAACTCCCCGCTCATATCACCGCATACAAACCACAGACCTCTATCTATTAGCTTTTCTATCGTCCGAGCCATGTTCATCACACGCGCTACCGGCGTATAATTGACGGCTCCGGCCGATACTTTCGCTACTGCCCCAGTCAGTCCCACCGCATGCCTTTTCGGGATAATCACACCGTGAGCGCCTGCCAGATTCGCTGTCCGGATAATAGCGCCCAGATTGTGCGGGTCCTCTATCTCATCGCAGAGGATGAAAAAGGGATCCTCGCCCTTTTGTTCGGCCGCCGCGAAAAGATCGTCGATCTCCGCATAATCACAGGCAGCCGTAATAGCCACTACACCCTGATGCTTTTCATGTCCCGCAAGGGTGTCCAGCCTCTCTTTGGAAACATATTTTACCAGAGTCGATTGTTTTTTGCTTTCTCTTAAGATGGATTTGACAGGGCCATCCTGACAGCCGTCCAGAATAAACAGTTTATCTACCGTCTTTCCAGAGCGAAAGGCTTCCAGAACGGCATTTCTCCCCATCACTGTATTTTCTTCGTATGACATATATTCTGCTCCTCATGTATCTCTTTCGAATCTCTGATTATCTCTCTGCATCATCTTCCTGCATCATCTTCCTGCATCATCTTCCTGCATCATCTTCCTGCATCATCTCTCTGCATCGTCTTCCTGCATCATCTTTCTGCATCATCATCCAGCCCGATAGCGATCAGTTCCATAATCCGGTCCATCTGCCCTGACAGATAAAGATACCCGATCAAGGCTTCAAAACCTGTGGCAATATGATAGTCATGATGGCTCTGATTTTTCGCGCAGGTGGCTGGCTTCGCATTTTTGCCCCGGCGAAATATCACCCGCTCCTGTTCTGTCAGACAGGGCTTGATCTTATCCATCAGCTTCGTCTGTGCTGCCGCATTGACATAGCCTATCGTCTCCTTGTGATATTTGTTCGGCCTGGTATTCCCTTTTGTAGTTACCATGGTTCGAATGATCAGATCAAAGACAGAATCTCCGATATAGGCAAAAGACAGCGGGGAATACATTTTCAGTTTCTGCTCATCAACAGGAAAACAACTCGTGATCGTCCTCAGGCTCTCTTCCATTTCACACCAGCTCTCGTGTCCTCTAAGATGATTCCCTGCTGTGCAAGGCTGTCACGTATCTCATCGGCTCTGGCAAAGTTTCTGGCCTTTCTTGCTGCTTGTCGTTCTTCGATCAGCGCTTCGATATCAGAATCCAGCAGCTCTTCTTTTTTATCTGTGATGATGCCTAAGATATCACAGAGCTTCACGATGGTATCATAAAGATACTGCACATATTCCATGGAACCCTCGTCGGCAGTAATGTTGGAAAGCTTCACTAATTCAAATATGGCGGCAATGGCGTCAGCCGTATTGAAGTCATCCTCCATGGCTGCTTTATATTTTGCGACCAGTTCGTCCACCTCTTTCTTATGCGTCAGATCTTCCTGCGTCATGCCTTCTTCTGTTTTTTTGTCCTTTTCTTCCGTACCTTCCGCCAACAGATCTCTTAACTTTTCGACTGCCGTAAGGATTCTTTCCAGGCCATTTTTGGAGGCCTCCACCAGCTTTTCGCTTAAATTTAGCGGGCTGCAATAATGGGCGCTTAGCATGAAGAAGCTGATAACCAACAGATAAAACATATCCACGAT
>JAJQDO010000334.1 GCA_021202175.1 Clostridiales bacterium
GCGAACCGACGGCTGCGGCGGTTGCTTACGGTTTGTATCAGAGGAATGAAAACAGTCAGTTCCTCGTGTTTGATCTGGGAGGAGGGACGTTTGACGTTTCTGTTCTGGAATTGGACGATGATATTATGGAAGTTCATGCCGTGGCCGGAGATAATTATCTGGGCGGTGAGGATTTCACCAATGTCATCCTGGATACCTTCCTGGAGGAACACGACATCGATAAAAATACTCTGACCGAAAAAGAGAGAATCTATCTTCGCAATCAGGCGGAGAAATGTAAATGCCAGAATAATATGGATTCCTTCTATCGGATGCAGGCCGTTCGAAACGGAACGCATCTGGAGACGATCATCACAAAAAAAGAGTATGAAAAGAAGACGGCTATGCTGTTTGACCGCATCAAACAACCAGTACGCAGGAGCCTGTCCGATGCCGGCGTGCGTATTCGCGATATTGATGAAATCGTGCTCGTGGGAGGAACGACCCGTATGCCAACGGTGCGAAAATTTGTCGGCAAGCTGTTTGGACGCATGCCGGATACCAGTGTGAATCCTGACGAGGCAGTGGCCCTTGGCGCCGCTATTCAGGGAGCGATGAAGGAAAGGAAACGTTCTATACGGGAAGTGATTCTGACCGACGTCTGTCCCTTTACTCTGGGAACGGAAGTTTCTGTAAAGACAGAAGAAGGACGCCTGGAGAACAACCATTTCTGCCCGATTCTTGAACGTAACACGGTCATTCCCGCCAGCCGCACGGAGCGTTTTTATACGGTGTATGATCATCAGACCGAGGTGGAGATTCATGTCCTGCAGGGAGAGAGCCGTTTCGCTTCGAATAATGTCTCGCTGGGCACGATTCGCCTGGATGTGCCGGACAATAAGGCGGGAGAGGAAGAGATTTCCGTCACCTATACTTATGACGTCAATGCTTTGCTGGAAGTGGAGGCGAAAGTAAAATCGACGGGAGAGACGGTGACAAAGCTGATTCAAAATCAGGATTCGGATATGACTTTGGAGGAAATGCAGGCCAGGATGAAGGAACTTGCTCATCTGAAGATTCATCCGCGAGACCAGGAGGCCAACAAGGTACTTCTGCTCCGGGGTGAGCGGCTTTATGAAGAGACGACCGGGGAACTGCGGGAGCAGCTGGAAATGGTGACCAGGCAGTTTGAACATATTCTGGACAAACAGGACCCTGATAAGATCAGGGAGGCTAGAGAGGATTATGAGGATGCTTTGGACTGGATCGAGGAGGAAATGTGGACCGGCCAGTGACCGCAGGAACTGAGAACCTGTCGGGACTGGCTGGTGATTGTAGGAATTGGGAACCTGTCGGAGAAGGCTGACACAGAGTATGGAAACTGACAGGCGATGGATATACGATATACCGGAAGAAACTGACGCGCGAAAAGGAAATGAGGAAGGGGTATCATGATTCCGACGACTTTATGCTACATAGAAAAAGAGGACAGCTATCTGATGTTGCATCGGATCGCGAAAAAGGTAGATATCAATAAAGATAAGTGGATTGGCGTAGGCGGGAAGTTCGAGGACAAAGAAAGCCCCGAAGAATGTCTGCTGCGGGAGGTCAAGGAGGAAACGGGTGTGACGCTCACCTCCTATCGGCTGCGGGGCATCGTGACTTTCGTCTCTGATCGCTGGGTCACCGAGTACATGTTTTTGTATACGGCGAATGCCTATGAGGGAGAGATTCAGGCCTGTAATGAGGGCACGCTGGAGTGGGTGCCGAAAAAGGACTTGTACCGCTTGCGTCTGTGGGAAGGAGATAAGATTTTTTTGAAATTGATCGCGGAAAATGCGCCATTCTTTTCTCTAAAGCTGTCGTATGAGGGAGATGAACTGGTCTACGCCGCGCTGGACGGAAAAACGCTGCCGTTGCATTAAATTGCAGGAGCGAGAGATTGGACGGTATGAGGTATGAATTTGAAACAGAAAAACGCTGCCATGGCATTCAATTGCAGGGGCAGCGTTTTTTAATTAATAACAAATGAAAATCAGTAACAGATGAAAGATTTATCGCAAAAACAGATGAATCATCTTATCGTACACAGAACGATATGGCTGGTAGCGCATGGGGAGATCGAGCCATGTTTTTTTGTCGACGATGCTCTTAGTATGAGAGAAGGTGTTAAATCCATCTTTTCCATGATAGGAACCCATGCCGCTGGTACCGAATCCGCCAAATCCCATCTCACTGGTGGCAAGATGAATGATGGTATCGTTGATACAGCCACCGCCGAAACCACATTCGGTTGTCACTCGTTTTGCAGCGGCCTTATCACTGGTGAACAGATAGAGAGCCAGCGGATGTAGCAGGCTGTTGACCTTCTGTATCGCCTGATCCAGACTGCTGTAGGTAAGAACCGGCAATATCGGTCCAAACATCTCCTCCTGCATCACGGCATCATGAAACGTGATAACATCCAGAACAGTCGGCTCTATCTTTAAAGTGTCGCTGTCAGATTTTCCACCACAGATGATTCTTTGGCTGCCTGTTGCTTTGATGAGAGAGCAAAGCCTTGTAAAGTGCTTTTCATTGATAATTTTGCCGTAATCAGGATTCGTCAATGGCTCTTTGCTATATTGTTTTCGGATCTGTTTTTTGATTTCAGTAACCAGATCATCCTTTATCATGGCGTCGCAGTAAATGTAGTCCGGCGCCACGCAGGTCTGTCCGCAGTTCAGGTACTTTCCGAACACGATGCGCTTCGCCGCCAGCTTGAGGTTGGCGGTCTTGTCCACGATGCAAGGGCTCTTTCCGCCCAGCTCCAATGTGATCGGTGTCAGATGCGCGGAAGCCTTCCGCATCACTTCTTTGCCTACCGTTTGACTGCCGGTGAAGAAAATGTAATCAAAGTCCTGTTCTAACAGGCAGGTATTTTCTGCCCTTCCTCCGGTGACAACGGTGACATATTCCGGTGAGAAGCATTTTTTAATGATTTTGACGATGACATCACTGGTGTGCGGCGAGTAGGCGCTTGGTTTCAGGACGACTGTGTTGCCGGCGGCGATGGCGTCCACCAGGGGGTCTATGGTCAGCAGGAATGGATAGTTCCAGGGACTCATGATCAGGACCGCGCCATAAGGGGAAGGCTTTTTGAAACTCCTGGAGTGAAACTGGGCCAGTGGCGTGAGCACCGTTTTTTCTCTGGCAAAAGCGGGAGTGTGCCGGATCATGTAACTGATCTCACTGTAGACAAGACCCGTTTCGCACATATAGCTCTCAAAGGCGCTTTTGCCCAGGTCGACACGGATGGCGTCATGAATCTCTGTTTCATATTTTTTGATACATTTTCTTAATCTTTCCAGAGCATGGATGCGGTATTCAATATCCAGGGTAGCGTTTTTGTGGAAAAAGGACCGCTGTTTGCGGATAATCTGCTGAATCTGTTGTTCGTTCATGTTGTTCCTCCTCGAACCTAGTCTGCTGAATCATTGGAAAGTAGCAAAATCTGCTTGTCTATTTGTCCAGCTACTGTATCATTTTGTTCATTATATTCTATCTGAAAACTTATGTCTGGAAGCGAAAATTCTATTTTTTCATTACCATATAATAAAACTGTTCCAATTCTTTGGCATCCATTAATACCGGAACCGGATACAGGGGATTCGCCTCTTTATCCGCGTAGCGGGAAAGCTTGGGAATGTCCTTTTCCCGGATTTCTTTGATCGTCTCTCCGATACCATAGCGCGTATTCATATCTTTAATGGCCTGGATGAAGATGGATGCACCCTCCGCGTCAGACATATCCTTGTTTGCGATTCCGGCGGCAATTGCCAGTTCATGAAGCTTTTTGTGAATACAGACTCCATAGGATTCCAGGACGAAAGGCAGCAAAACCGCATTCGCAAACCCGTGGGGTACATTGTAAGCACCTCCCAGAGAATGGGCTACCGCATGCACGTAGCCGACATAGGATTTGGAAAAAGCGCAGCCGGCATAATAAGCAGCTTCCAGCATCTTTCTTCTGGCTTTTAAGTCTTCCCCATGTTCTACAACCGTATCCAGATTTTCAAAAATCAGGCGTACCGCGATACGCGCGTCTTCCCGTGCTCCGGGTGTAGTAGAATTCCCGATGTAGGCTTCTACTGCATGTGTCAGAGCATCCATTCCGGTACAGGCGGTGATGAATGGTGGCAGACTTTTCGTTACCTTGGGATCGAGAACCGCATATCGTAGAATGTTAGGGAAATCATTGATGGCATATTTGTGCCGTGTTTTTGCATCGGTAATAACAGCGGCGATGGTCGTCTCACTTCCGGTTCCGGCGGTGGTCGGAACCGCGATCAACGTCGGCAGCTTCGCGTGGACTTTCAAAATCCCTTCCATATGTGACAGGGAAGTATGTGGCCTGGCCACCTTGATGCCCACGCCCTTCGCACAATCGATGCTCGAGCCACCGCCAAAGCCAATGATAGCAGAGCAGTTATGCGCATGGTATACTTTGACTGCCGCGTAGACATTAGCTGTCGTTGGATTCGGCACGGTCCTGTCATAAATGGCATAGGAAATATTTTCTTCGTCCAGAGCACGTTCCAGTCGCTTAAGCAGTCCCAGATGGACGATGCTGCGATCCGTGACAATGAGGACAGAGCGACATTTTTTCTTTTTCAAAACCTTTGGAATACCCGTCACGCTGCCGACAATCTTCGGATTACGGTAGGGGAGAATCGGGATGGCCATTTTCAGAACGGTTTGAAATGAGCGGCAGTATACTTTTTTGATTGTATTCATAGTGTAGTTCCTTTCGTGATGTCAAATATGATTAGGGAATCAAAATGCATGGCTTTTGACATTTTGATTAAATGTGTTATTACGTTGCGAGGCATAGTATCATGTCGTTATGCATGTTAGACAATATGTTGTCATAATGTTATTGTGTATTTATGTGTATTGTTATAACATTGTGTCTGTTGTAGATGCGAGATGGCAATCTATTTAAAACAATTTTGATGTTTATTATTTTTCTACGCTCATTTGATGAAATATTCAGGCGACAAAAGCCTGTTTTCCAAAATTTGAGCACAGTATATGGTACTGTTTGAACTCGATTATATACAAAATATGGTGCTCAACAACTATAGATAGGGCTTTTATCGGCCAAATCATGAAATGTATCTTTTTTTCGGATTTACGGTACATACTCGGCGTCATATGTGTCTCCCTTTTAAAAGCCCGGATAAAGGTTTCTGTATTTTCATAGCCGAGAGACAGGGCGATATCATTGACGGTCTGGCTGGTGTTAATCAACATATGTTCTGCGCATCGAATGCGAAAAATCCGTTTCCAGCTGTTGAAACCCATCCCTGTTGTAGATTTGATCAGCTTCGAACAATGCGACACGGAGAATCCGAAATGATCGGCAACCTCTGTCAGGGTAATATCGGCAATATGATCCTGGATATAGTTTATCACCATAAAGTTCTCCTGATGCGAATTTTGAATCGTAGAATAAGAAGATTCCAGTGTATCCCCATCGCCTTCTTTAAAATACTCGTCATCATTCATTTCATAGGAAATAATTTCCGGGAGAAGCTCCGGAATTACCAGATGACGGCGAATAGCATCCTCACGGTCTACCTGTGCCAGAAATTGTTTTAGCGTAGCTTGGTTTTTGCTGGCATAATAATAATCTTTATAAAACTGTTCATCGTCATTTAATGAGATGAGTTGCTTGTGTATATCATGTTCCTGAGAATTCATCAGATTCGGCTCCTCTTAAAATAATCCTGTGTGATTTTTGACCATCTGTCTTTTATCATACCATGTTTTTATAAAAATGGATTTGGATAATCATGTATGATGTTTGAACTTTTATAAGGGAAAAACTGAATATATTTTCTCATACATATCAAAAAATGTCAATCATATGAGCAATTTTCCCAATTAAAAAACAAATATAATTAATCTATAATGCATTTACAACAAAACAAACAACGATACAAAAGAAAGAAAGGTGGAAAACATGAATCAATCACAAAACGCGCAACCATTAACAAAAAGTTTTATCTACAGGCAGAGATTCGGCTACGGCCTCGGTGATTTTGCCTGCAACCTGATCTGGCAGGTCATTTCCCTGTATCTGCTGTATTTTTATACGGACATTATGCAGCTGAATGCCGCTTCTATCACTGCGATGTTTGTCGTATGTCGTTTCATCGATGCCGTTACAGATGTTTTAGTAGGATTTGCTATTGACAAGACGAAAACGAAATGGGGCAAAAGCAGGCCTTGGTTCTTATTTGGGGCGGTTCCGTTTGCGTTAGCTGCTTTTCTTGCGTTCAGCGTTCCGAACATTTCTCCGAGTGGAAAACTGGCTTATGCTTACGTAACTTATATCTTTTTATCCTTTATGTACACGGTAGTAAACATTCCGTTGGCTTCCATTTTACCGGCATTGACGGATGATATGAATGAAAGAACCGTGCTGGCAACCTGGAGAAAATTCCTTGCCTTCCTGGGTTCCACGATCGTATCTGCTACCGCTCTCACTCTCGTAGGATTGATCGGAAAAGGCAATGAAGCATTAGGTTTCCGTGTTGTTATGGGAATGTTCGGTATCATCGGCTGCCTTTGCTTCTTCCTGACGTTTGCTTTAGTTCGGGAAAATAATCTTCAGGAAAATGTAAAGAGTGCTTCTCTGAAAGAAACGATTGCTTCTCTGGCAAGCAACACACCATGGAAATTATTCGCGCTGAATATTCTTTTATGTGGACCGGTTATTTTATGCAGTCTTCTGCGCTAGTGTATTATTACAAGTATTATATTGGAAGCACGGCCATGAGTTCTCTGGTGGCAACCATCATGACTATGGTGCCGATGGTAGCAAATCTGACAGTTCCGTTCCTGGCAAAACGATTAGGCAAGAGGAATCTGTATTCGACAGCAGCCACGGTTCAGCTGGTTGGACTTGTAATCATCTTTATCGGAAATCTGAATACGACGATTATTATTGTAGGCGCTTTCATCTCCGCTTGTGGATATGGCGTGAAAGAAAGCATATACTTCTCCATGCAGGCCGACCCGGTAGATTATGGTGAATGGAAAACAGGCATTCAGGCGGCTGGCACCCTGTCTTCCGTAAATGGATTTCTGGGGAAAGTAGCACAGGCGGCAGCGGGTGGAATCTCTGGATTGTTGCTCGCATGGGGCGCTTACAGTTCCACAGCAACGGTGCAGACCGCAGAAGCTCTTTTAGCCATCAAAGCGATGTATCTGTACATTCCGATGATTCTGTTGGTATGCTCGATTGTTACCATGTCATTTTATAAATTGGATAAACTAAGGCTGCAGGCATTGGCCAATTACGCGACGTTTGATAATGTCGAGTTAGTCAAACGCTGCCTCTACCTTTTTGCCGGCATGACGACGGAAGAAGGGAAGATTTCGTCGAATGTTTTCGTCAAACCGGAGAATATTCCGGATGATACTTTTCTTTATGAATACAGTCTGTTTTTTTATCTCCGTTCTCTATGATCTACACCAGGCGCACCCGGATTTGGAGCTGGTGAAGGAACTGTATCCTACCTGCAAAAAACAGATGGATATTACCATGAGGATGTTCGATCAGGAAGGAAGATTTCTGCCGGATGAGGAGTATCCCATATTTGTGGACTGGTCGAATGATTTTAACAAAGATACAGCCGGTCATGCAGAAACCATTTATGTAATGAAGCAATTTATCAGCCTGGCAGAGTTGGCAGAAGAGAAGGAAAATGATAAATACAGGACATTTCTACAACGAATCGTAATATATGCTCGGGAAAGTCTATATGATTCGGAGAAAAAGTTATTTGTTACCGGAGATCAGGAATATAATATTGCCAGTCAGGTTTGGATGGTGCTGGCACATGTAATGTCTGAAGAAGAAAATCGAGAGATTATGACTTCTATGGTGGATAATCTTTTTCCGGTGAAAAATATAGCGACACCTTATATGTATCATTGCATTGTAGAAGCTTTATATGAGGGTGGATTACATGAAGAGGCGACAAAACTCATGAGAGATTATTGGGGCAAAATGATTGATCTGGGAGCGGATACCTTTTGGGAAGCTTTTGACCCGGATGAGCCGGAATATTCCCCTTACGGCAGCCCGATTGTGAACAGCTATTGCCATGCATGGAGCTGTACGCCTGTATATCTGATCAGTAAATATGGTACATGTCCACAAGTATAAAGAATGACACGAAAAATGCCAAAAAATGTAAAAAACAAGGATTGAAAGATGTTAAATTTCTGGTATAATAAAAACAAAAAGGAAGTAGACTAGAAATGAATCTTCAATTCTTTGCGGAAAAGGACATCGGAAAACAAAGTTCCAGTTCCATAAAACGAGTGATTAGAAAGTGTGAGTCACGTATTGCAGAGCATGAAGATAAAATTATCAATCCGGATGCATGGTATCCTGAATGGAATACATTTGATGAAAGATATCAAGAAGGACTGAAGCGACATTGGAAGAAGGAAATAATAGTATTCCGTCAATCTGTTCAGGATAGACTTGACGAACTGGAGAGGAGAGGTGATTATGATGGGCAGGATTAGTGAAGAATCATTGAAATACATCATCGCGAGGTTGGTCGAAAATGCAAACGAAGCTGTGGAGGAATGTGAGAAAGACAAAAATGACGCTTTTATTCAGGTTCGCAGACTCGCTTATTCTGAGGTGTTGGACATTTTGAAAAATGAGCTGGATGTAAGAGATGCTGATTTAAAAGAACTCGGATTAGATATCGATGTTGATAAGATTGCATAATTGTAAAAGCCCCGTCTGTCAGTAAGGGTAGACAGACGGGGTTTTACAATATTTGGCATATTGATATATATTTTCATGCCTTATTTCAATGTGAAGTCGACTAAAATAATAAAAAGTCGATTAAAACAATAACCAGAGGAGAGGGTAATTTTTTGCCTAAGGTAAATTGTTAGTTTGTCTGATAATTTCGTCATTTCGACGGCATAGTAATGTAAATGTTACATAAATGTTTCAAAAAAATTGAGCAAAAAGCTGATTTTGTACTGTTAAAAACAAGATTAATCTGTTATAATAAATAAAAATAAGCGGCGCTGATAATTTCGATGGAATATTAAGCATGTGCGGGAATATCGCGAGGAAGATGATTTCTGTGCTTTTCCGCTTGTTGTTTTCTAATTTTTAAGGAGGATTGAAAAATGGGCAAAGAAATGATTGCAATGCTTCTTGCCGGAGGACAGGGATCCCGTCTTTACGCGCTTACTGAGAAGTTAGCAAAACCAGCAGTACCATTTGGAGGAAAGTATCGTATTATCGATTTCCCCATTTCTAACTGCGTGAACTCAGGAATTGACACGGTAGGTATTCTGACACAGTATCAGCCACTGGTGCTGAATGAATTCATCGGCAATGGACAGCCGTGGGAGCTGGACCGTCTTTACGGGGGAGTTCACGTACTGCCGCCATACCAGAAGGCATCCGGTTCTGACTGGTACAAGGGTACTGCCAATGCGATTTACCAGAATATCTCTTTTATCGAGAGATATGATCCGGAATATGTCATCATCCTTTCCGGCGACCAGATCTGCAAACAGGACTACAGTGATTTCCTTCGCTTCCACAAAGAGAAGGGTGCGGAATTCAGCGTAGCCGTTATGGAAGTTCCGTGGGAAGAGGCTCCGCGTTTTGGCCTCATGGTAACAGACGAGAACGACAAGATTACAGAGTTCCAGGAGAAACCGAAGAATCCGAAGTCCAACCTGGCTTCCATGGGTATCTACATATTTAACTGGGATGTTCTGAAAAAATATCTGGAAGAAGATGAAGCAGATCCAGAGTCTGAGAACGACTTTGGTAACAACATCATCCCGAACCTGTTAAGAGACAAGCGCGATATGTACGCATATCATTTCAGCGGATACTGGAAAGATGTTGGAACGATTTCCTCTCTGTGGGAAGCAAACATGGAAGTGCTTGATCCGGAACACAGCGGCATCAATCTGTTTGATGATGACTGGAAGATTTACAGCCGAAACAGTGGTATGACCGGTCACAGAATCAACCCTGGCGCTACGGTGGAGAACTCCATGATTACCGATGGTTGCCGTGTATCGGGCAACGTGAAGCATTCGATTCTTTTTGCTGGTGTTAAGGTAGAAGAAGGCGCTGACGTAGAGGATGCAGTTATTATGGGTGGCTCGATTATCAAGAAGGGTGCCGTTGTCAAACATTGTATCGTAGCGGAGAATGTTGTTATAGGCGAAGGCGCACAGGTTGGTGCGATGCCGACAGAAGACGAGAAGGGCGTTGCCACGGTTGGCGCTGGCGTTTATGTTGGTGATAATGCGAAGGCTGGCCCGAATGCCATGGTTAGAAATAATGTAAAGGATGGTGAAGAACAATGGTAGGATCCAATGCAACTGCTCTGGGAATCGTTTTCCCGAATATGTATGATAAACTGGTACCAGATCTGACAAGTGAGCGTTTGATGGCATCTATTCCGTTCGGAAGCCGTTATCGTCTGATTGACTTTGTACTTTCCAGCATGGTGAATTCCGGTATCAATAACATTTCTATTCTTGTGCGTGAGAATTATTATTCCCTGCTCGATCATCTGGGATCTGGCGGAGAGTGGGATCTGGCCCGCAAGAATGGTGGTATCAATATTGTTCCTCCTTTTGCACAGAAAAACGCGGGTATGTACAGTGGTCGGATTGAGGCACTCGAAAACATTCTTGGCTATTTGAAATCTCAGAAAGAGAAATATGTCGTAATGTCCGACTGCAATATCGTTGCGAACTTTGATTATAACGCATTGATTGATGCACATATCGCTTCCGGCGCGGATGTAACCGTGGCCTACACGAAGACAGAACTGCCACAGAATGCAAGGGAAGCGGATGATGCCAGCAAGGGTATGTACTATACTTTTGATCTTGATGGCGACAGAGTTACAAAGATTTATATAAACTCTCAGACGTCCGGCGAGAAGAATTTCGGCATTAATATCTATGTGATGGATCGTGAATTCCTGATTGATACCGTGAAGACTTCCTTCGTTAACGGCGGCGTTTACTTTGAGAGAGATGTTCTCCTCAATCGCCTGGATGAATTGAAAGTTTGCGGATATGAATTTACAGGATACGTATCCCGCATCGACAGCCTGAAGGGATATTTCGATGAGAATATGAGACTTCTCGAAGAGGATAACCTTGATAAGTTATTTGACCCGGCTCCTGTTTATACGAAGATTCGTGATGACAACCCGACAAGATATGTCAGCGATGCCAAAGCTTCTAACGTGATGGTAGCTGACGGCTGTGTCATTGAAGGTACCGTGGAAGACAGTATTTTGTTCAGAGGTGTTAAGGTTGGCAAGGGTGCAGTTGTAAAGAACTGTATCCTCATGCAGGACACCGTAATCGAAGATGGCGCTGATGTGGAATATGTTATCTCTGATAAGAGTGTTACGGTTACAGAAGACAAAGAACTGAAAGGAACGGATAGCTTCCCTGTTTTCGTGGCGAAGAGACAGACAGTATAAGAGATAGAATATTCTATTAAGTAATAATAAAAAACAGGTTGCCTGCAATATCGAAATTCTTCGATGATTGCGGGCAACCTGTTTTTATAACATTTTTTATATTTGGGTAGAATTGAGATAATATAATTAATTTTGTACTTTACGAAAAAATAAAGTCAGATTATAATAAAAAACAGTCCTGTCCCTATTATCCAGGACAGAAATCAATATAGTAAACGACGTCACGTTGTTTACTATATTTTATGGAGATTTTGATATGAGGATGAAAAGTTTCATTTCCAGTAAAGGGAATATATGATTTTTTATACTTATATCATTTTTTGACGGGCTAGAAAGATGAATACCAGGAGGAGAATATGAGCGCAAAAAAATTAGGATTTGGATTGATGAGACTTCCATCTCTGGACAAAAATGATTCTTCAAAAATTGATATTGAACTGACCAAAAAGATGGTCGATGTTTTTATAGAAAGAGGATTTACCTATTTTGATACCGCATGGATGTATTGTCAGTTCCAGAGTGAACCGGCGACGAAAGAGGTGCTGGTTGACCGATATCCGCGAGACAGTTACACGCTGGCGACGAAATTACATGCTGATTTTATCAAAACAGAAGAAGACCGGGATAAAATATTTAATCAGCAGCTGGAAAAAACCGGTGTGGAATATTTTGATTACTATCTACTCCATGATGTTGGAGTCAGCCATTATGAAGTTTATGGAAAACTGGACTGCTTTACCTGGTTGAAAGAGAAGAAGGAACAGGGTCTGGTGAAGAAGATGGGCTTTTCTTTCCATGACACCGCAGAGTTTCTGGATAAAGTATTGACGGAACATCCGGAGATGGAGTTTGTGCAGTTACAGATTAATTATCTGGACTGGGAGAGTGAAAAGGTGCAGTCACGGAAATGCTATGAGGTTGCGGTAAAACATGGAGTGCCAGTTATTGTTATGGAACCGGTGAAGGGCGGCACACTGGCCAATGTACCGGCGGAGGCAGAGCAGTTGTTTAAAGATTGTCATTCAGACTGGTCGGCTTCTTCCTGGGCGGTTCGTTTTGTGGCGAGTCTTGACAACGTGATGATGATTTTGAGTGGAATGAGCAGTCTGGAGCAGATGTTCGACAACACAGCATATATGGCAGATGTCTGTCCGCTGAATGAGGAAGAACAAAGCATCATCCAAAAGGCTACGGACATTATTAAGAATTATGTAGCGATTCCCTGCACGCAATGTGAATACTGTATTGATGGCTGTCCGCAGAATATCTGTATCCCGAAATATTTCTCGCTTTACAATAAGGAGCAGCAGAAGACAGAAAATATTTTTGCATTAAAAGAGAATTATAATGAATTGACAAAGGAATTTGGCAAGGCCAGTGATTGTGTTGCCTGTGGTCAATGTGAGGCGATTTGTCCGCAACATCTGCCGATTATTGAGAATCTGAAAAAAGTGGCGGAAGATTTTGAGGGATAATATGAAATATAATTTGGCATCATTGTTTGTTTAGGTATTTAGAAGTCGACGGAATGGATGATAAGAGTGGAAATATGTTCCGATAGCATTTGCATTGTTGACTGAAACATGGTGACATAGATTGGCAGACAGGTTGGATTATTGATTAGGGAGTCAAAATGTATGGATTTTGACATTTTGATTATTATTTTGAAAATGTAAAGATGGCAGGCATTAGGCGAGAAAAACTAGTCTGATGCCTGCCAGGTATTGTTGAGGAGTGGATTTATGTCAAACACGTTATATCTGGAATGTAATGCAGGAATCAGCGGAGATATGACAGTGGCAGCGCTGCTTGATCTAGGCGCCAGTCAGGAAGTCCTGATGAAAGCGTTAGACAGTATTCCTGTACAGGGATTTTCTGTAGCAATCAGTCGAGTAAAGAAATCTGGGATTGATTGCTGTGATTTTAATGTCATTTTGGACGCAGATTATGAGAATCATGATCACGATATGGAATATCTACATGATTGTGATTACGTACATCACGGTCATGAACATCACCATCATGGGGATGCAGGCCATGATCACGAGCATCATGAAAATAATCATCATCATGAAGGTGAGGAACATGACCGTGACCATAGCCACCATCGTGAAGATGAGGAACAAGAGCATAGTCACCATCATCACAAAGGGGAAGAACATGAACACAGCCATCATCACGGAGATGAGGGACATACGCATATCCATCGCGGAATGAAAGAAGTTACGGAAATTATCCAGGGGACGACAATGACAGAGAGCGCAAGAAAGATTGCCTTGCATATTTTTAACATCATTGCCCGAGCAGAGGCAAAGGCCCATGGGTTGCCGGTCGATCAGGTTCATTTCCATGAAGTGGGAGCGATTGATTCGATTGTGGATGTGTTGGCTGTTGCTGTTTGTCTGGATGATTTGCAACTGGATGGGGTGATTGTGCCAAAACTCTGTGAAGGAACAGGAACGGTTCGCTGTCAGCATGGAATATTACCAATACCGGTTCCGGCTGTGGCCAATATTGTGCAGGAAAATGGGTTGAATCTTGAGATTCTTCCTGTACAGGGAGAATTTGTGACACCAACGGGGGCGGCTATCGTTGCGGCGGTGAAGACCTCAGACTGCCTTCCGAAATCCTTCCGAATCAAAAAGATTGGTATTGGAGCAGGAAAACGTTCCTATGAAAGACCAAGTATGCTTCGTGCCATGTTGATTGAACCAGTGAAGAGGACCGTGGAGGAGATATCTGCAGATAGCCCGGAGGATTGTGTGTATCGACTGGAAACCAACATTGATGATTGCTCTGGAGAAATCTTGGGATATACGATGGAACTGTTGTTTGCTGCAGGAGCCAGAGATGTGCATTACCATCCTGTCTATATGAAAAAGAACCGTCCGGCCTGGCAGTTGAATGTACTTTGTGATGAGAAGGATATTTCCCGGATGGAAGAAATTATCTTTCGAGAAACGACGACGATCGGTATCCGGCGAGTTTGCATGGAACGAACGGTGCTTTCCAGAGAGAGCCGACAGGTGGAGATTCCTTACGGTACAGCGAAAGTAAAAGTTTGCCGTTATGGCAGTAATATAAAATACTATCCGGAATATGAGTCAGTGAAAGTGCTTTGTCAGGAAACGGGACGCTCGTATCAGGAAGTGTATCGGGATATTGTTTGTGTTTGCGAGAAACAGAGTTAAATTATGAAAAGAATTATTATCATTAGCTTTTGATTTATTTTTACTTTATATAGAAAAGAAGGTATCAGAGATGAGTGGAGAAAATAAAGAAATGCAAAAGAAAGGAAATCCCCTTGGAGTAGAACCGATTCCCAGCCTGTTGGTTCAGTTCGCGATACCTAGCATTATCGCAATGCTGGTCAGCGCTCTTTACAATATCGTGGACCAGCTGTTCATCGGACAGGCTGTCGGGACACTGGGAAATGCGGCGACCAATGTGGCGTTCCCTCTTTCGACATCTTGTGTCGCTCTGGCTTTGATGTTTGGTATCGGTGGCGCGTCCTGTTTTAATCTTGATATGGGACGAGGTGAAAAAGAAAAGGCAGTCTATTATATTGGAAATGCCATCACCTGTCTGTTTGGTGCTGGATTGATTTTGTGTATTTTTGCACAAATTTTCCTGACGCCGATGCTGAAAGTTTTCGGAGCACCGGACGATGTTCTGCCTTATGCACAGGCTTATGTGCGAGTGACATCGATAGGATTTCCTTTTTTGATTCTTACCACAGGAGGGGGACATCTGATTCGTGCGGATGGGAGTCCGCGCATGGCGATGATCTGTAATCTGACTGGAGCAATTATCAACACGATTTTGGACGCATTGTTTGTGTTAGTTTTTGGATGGGGGATGACCGGCGCGGCGCTGGCGACGATTATCGGCCAGATTATCTCGGCTTTTATTGTGATCCGTTACCTCCTTCATTTTAAAACATTGCCTCTGGGAGCGAAACATCTTCGCCCACAGGGAAAATATGTGATAGAGGTTGCACAAATTGGCATGGCTTCCTTCTGCAATCAGATTGCCATGATGGTCGTACAGATTGTGATGAATAATTCACTTACTTATTATGGAGCTTTATCTGTCTATGGAGAGTCGATTCCTTTGGCTTGCGCCGGTATCGTCGTCAAAGTGAATCAGGTATTTTTCTCGATTGTCATCGGAATTTCTCAAGGAAACCAGCCGGTGGTGAGTTTTAACTATGGTGCAAGAAATTATGATCGAGTGAGGAAGGCATATCGTCTGGCTATTATTGCCGGGTCTGTCATTTCTATTATTTCCTTCATAGTGTTTCAGACATTCCCGCGGCAGATTCTTGCATTGTTTGGCACAGGGACACCGGAATATTTTGAATTCGGAACACGCTTTTTCCGTATTTATCTCTTTTTTGTATGGGTGGATGCTCTGCAGCCGATTACGTCTACGTTTTTTACGTCCATCGGTAAGCCGGCAAAGGGTGTATTTCTGTCTTTGACCAGACAGATTATTTTTTTCCTTCCGTTACTGTTGATTCTCCCGTACTTTATGGGCGTAGAAGGATGCACGTATGTGGCGCCGATTGCGGATTGCCTGGCAGCAATTGTCACGGTGATTATGGCGTTTCTGGAATTCAGGAGCATGCCGAAAGGAAATCTGTCCGTGTCGGAATCGTAGGGCGATGAGGATTTTGGCATGCACCGAATTTGTTGGTTTACATTTTAAAAAGTGGTTTTGAATAATTTGACATGTATAGTCCGGCTTATTTTAATGCCGTGTATGTAGTTCCCTGTGAATAATGATAACCAGAGAAATCTTATAAAACAATTTATTGATTGCAATATGATAAAAATGCGTTATAATACTTATAATAATAAAAAGGGGAGCTTGTGGAAAGCAGGCTGAGAGGAGACTGTATCGTCTCGACCCGGAAACCTGATGTGGATAATGCCAACGTAGGGATGCATCTTGATGAATTTAAGCGGATATGTCCTCGGACATATCCGTTTTCTATTGTAAGAATATAAAGGAGAAAAGAAAATGCTTGGTAATTGTATCGATAATGTAAGAAAAACCGTGCCGCTCGTGCATAATATTACGAATTATGTGACGGTAAATGATGTGGCAAATGTGTTGCTGGCCTGTGGCGGCAGCCCGATTATGTCGGATGAACCGAAGGATGTGGAAGATATCACTTCCATCTGTGGTGGATTGAACATCAATATTGGAACTTTGAGCGAGAGAAGTATCCAGGGCATGTTTGCTGCTGGAAAAAAAGCCAACGAACTGAATCATGTGGTTCTTCTTGATCCGGTGGGAGCCGGTGCCAGTGCGCTCCGGACGCAGACAGCGGTGGAATTGATGGAGACGTTGAAGTTAACTGTAGTGTGGGGAAATATTTCCGAGATAAAGACGTTAGCGCTTGGTAGTGGCACGACAAAGGGCGTAGATGCTGACGTAGCGGATGCGGTGACAGAAGACAGTCTGGACAGTGCAGTGGCATTTGTGAAAGATTTCGCCAAAAAAGTCGGATGTATCGTCGCAATCACTGGAGCCATCGATTTGGTCAGTGATGGGGAGAAATGTTATGTGATCCGTAACGGTCGCCCGGAGATGGGGAAGATTACAGGAACAGGCTGCCAGCTTTCCGGCATGATGACCGCTTTTGTGGTGGCGAATCCAGAGCAGAAGCTTCTGGCAGCGGCAGCGGCTGTAGCTACTATGGGCCTGGCCGGAGAGATTGGCTGGAGCCGTATGCGGGAAGGCGACGGCAATGCTACCTACCGCAATCGGATTATAGACGCTATTTACAACATGGATGGCGTGACCTTGGATCAGGGAGCGAAATATGAAGTGCGATGAAGTTCGATAAGGAAGGGACAAAGTATGAGATGCGATAAGAAAGATTTACTGCTTTATGCGGTGACGGACCGGAGCTGGTTAAACGGGGCTACTCTTTACAGTCAGGTGGAAGCAGCCTTAAAAGGCGGGGCTACTTTTGTGCAGCTGCGGGAAAAGGAATTGGACAGTGAGCATTTTCTGGAAGAAGCGAAGGAGATACAGAAGCTTTGCAGGGCGTATCATGTTCCTTTTGTCATCAATGATAATGTGGATATCGCTCTGGCAATTGACGCCGATGGTGTTCACGTAGGGCAAAGCGATATGGAAGCCGGTGATGTGCGAGCGAAGCTGGGACCGGATAAGATTATCGGCATTTCGGCTCAGACTGTGGAACAGGCCGTTCTGGCAGAAAAGAGGGGCGCTGATTATCTTGGCGTGGGCGCTGTTTTCCCTACCGGGTCCAAGGACGATGCTGTGGAAGTAGACCATGACACCGTAGAGGCCATCTGTGAAGCGGTGCATATCCCGGCCATCGCGATTGGCGGTATCAGCCGCGCAAATGTGTTGGAACTTTCTGGTAAAGGGTTGAGCGGCATTGCGGTTATCAGCGCGATTTTTGCACAGCCGAATATCGAGGAGGCTACCAGAGAACTGAAAAGCCTGACGAAAAAGATGGTAGAAGCGTAATGTGGGACAGGATTCATAGGGATGGATCTGCAGTATGCAAAGTTAAGGAACTGTTACGATTTAGACTAGGCAGATGTACAGATTAATTCATTAACACTTCCTAATTTGGAGTGAGAACAAAACATGCATCATAATAGATATGAAAATCATGACAAGAATGTGGTAAAAGTTATGAATTGTAAAAATGGGGAAATAAGAATACGAGGAGCCATCTTTGATGTGGATGGAACCCTGCTGGATTCCATGAGCATTTGGGATGATCTGGGCGCCCGCTATCTGCGAAGCTTGCAGGTGGAGCCGGAATCAGATTTGCAAAATATCTTAAATACGATGACAGTGGAAGAGGGTGCGGCCTATATGAAAGAACGGTATCATCTCGAAACTTCTGAAGAAGAAATCGGTCGAGCTACCCTTCAGGTTGTCGAAAGCTTTTATTATGAGGAGGCACCTCTGAAATCGGGCGTTCGGGAATTGCTGGAAGATTTCCGGCAAAGAGGAATACCGATGGTAGTGGCTTCTTCCAGCGCAAGAGATCATATTGAAGCAGCCTTTCGCCGTCTGGGAATTCTTGAATATTTTGAACGCATTTTTACATGTACGGAAATCGGTGTGGGAAAAACCAGACCGGACATCTTCCTGACAGCGGCTGAGTTTCTGAAAGCGAAACCGGAAGAAGTTTATGTATTTGAGGATGCCATTCATGCGGTGGAAACGGCAAAAAATGCTGGTTTTCCAGTTGTTGCGGTTTACGATGAAGCCAGTAAGATGGAATGGTCGCAGATTTGCGAGATGGCGGATGTGGCTGTGGTAGATCTGGGAGAGTTTTGTGTAGATAAACTGTGATTTTTATCGCAAAAATCATGTTATGGCAGAGGGTGTTTAAAATCTGGTGTGGTTTACTTAAAAACGTCATAAATTTACAAGGATGTGAACAATGATGATTTAGTATTCTTGAGAGTCAGATACTGGGAAACTAAAAATTAACTGTGACAAAACTTATATGTAAATTATAAACAAGGCGTAAACGATAACTTGACTGGATAAAACCAAATTCATAAAAACTTTATAACATTTAATAAAACATTATTAAAAATATTATTTCAATATAATATCAATAGAAAAACCGCGGTACATTGGGGGCACCACCTTGTATCGCGTAACAAAATTAATGCAGAAAGAAGGAATATGTATGAGAACAGCATTAACAATCGCTGGGAGTGATTCCAGCGGAGGCGCCGGCATCCAGGCAGATATCAAGACAATGATCAGCAATGGCGTATATGCCATGAGCGCGATCACTGCTCTGACTGCGCAGAATACGACCGGTGTAACAGGCATCATGGAGGTATCTCCAGAATTTCTCGGAGAGCAGATTGACAACATTTTTACCGATATTCGCCCGGATGCAGTAAAAATCGGCATGGTTTCCTCCGGCAACCTCATCGTAGAGATTGCCAAAAAACTGAAAGAGTATGATGCCAAAAATATTGTAGTGGACCCGGTAATGGTCGCTACCAGCGGAGCAAAACTGATCAGCGATGATGCCATCGCCACTTTAAAAGAGTATTTGCTGCCGATGGCTACCGTTTTGACACCGAATATTCCCGAGGCGGAGGTTCTGTCCGGCATGTCCATCAAATCAGAAGAAGACATGATCGCAGCAGCTCGCGTCATCAGCGAGAAATATCATTGTGCTGTACTGTGCAAAGGAGGCCATCAGCTAAACGATGCCAATGACCTGTTATACCGGGATGGTTCATTCCGATGGTTCCACGGCAAGAGAATCGACAACCCCAATACGCATGGAACCGGCTGCACCCTTTCTAGTGCGATCGCTTCCAATCTGGCCAAAGGTTTTGATCTGGATGCTTCTGTGGAACGGGCAAAAAGGTACATTTCCGGAGCATTAGCTGCCATGCTTGACCTTGGGAAAGGCAGCGGGCCGATGAATCATGGCTTCGCCATCGTGGGGGAATTCATGAAAGAATATGGTCAGGAGGCATTTGCACAAGACTCTGAAGAAAATGCCTCTGAAAATAGTGGGGAGGTGTGATTATGATGGAGGAAAGACGCACCGGTATATTTGAAAATGGCCTCATCTGGTTTGGAGCCGGCGTTTCCATCGCCGAGATTCTGACGGGAACATATTTCGCACCACTTGGCTTTCAAAAAGGCCTTCTGGCGATTCTTGTGGGCCATGTCATCGGTTGTTTGATGTTATTTTTCGCTGGCGTCATTGGCGGCAAGGCCAGAAAAAGTGCCATGGAAACGGTGAAGATGAGCTTCGGTCAGAAAGGCAGTCTGTTATTTTCCATCTTGAATGTAGCACAGCTCGTTGGCTGGACAGCCATCATGATTTATGACGGCGCTTTGGCTGCAGACGGCATCACGAATACCGGGCGGCTGATCTGGTGCCTGGTGATCGGAGCCCTGATTATCGCCTGGATTTTTGTGGGGATCACCAACCTGGGTAAGATTAACACCGTTGCTATGGCAGCCCTTTTCCTCCTTACACTGGTTTTGTGTAAGGTCATTTTCTTTGACAACAGTCCGATGGGGATTGTCGATGACGGTAGCTTGACCTTTGGCGCGGCAGTAGAGTTGTCCGTAGCGATGCCATTATCCTGGCTTCCGCTGATCAGTGATTACACCAGGGAAGCCAAAGAACCGGTGAAAGCCACGGCGGTCAGTGCCGTTGCCTACGGTCTGGTCAGCTGCTGGATGTACATCATTGGTATGGGTGCGGCCATCTATACGGGAGAATACGACATTGCTAGCATTATGTTAAAAGCTGGTCTGGGTATTGTCGGCCTGTTGATTATCGTATTTTCCACAGTGACCACCACTTTTTTGGACGCCTACTCCGCAGGAGTATCCAGTGAATCTATCTGGTCCGGTTTCAAGGGAAAATATGCAGCCATCGTGGTAGCTGTCATCGGAACCATTGCGGCCATCGTATATCCGATGGATAATATCACGGACTTCCTGTATCTGATTGGTTCGGTTTTCGCGCCGATGATCGCTGTTCAGATTGCAGATTTCTTCTTCCTGAAAAAAGATGCAGAAGATAAAGACTTTGACGTGGCGAATCTGATCATCTGGGTGATTGGATTTATTGCCTACCGTATTCTGATGAACATTGATATGCCTCTGGGTAACACCTTGCCAGATATGGTCATTACTATCGTGATCTGCCTGATCGTGGGGAAGATTCGCGGGAAAGAGTGAAGTGATAAGCAGATTTTATTAAGGAGATTCCTGTCTGCGTCACAAGATTAAAAATGGCATCAGAAAATATAATAGAAAGAATTGAAATAGCAGGAATAAATCATATGGGATGAAAAGAGCTTTCCTTCTGGCAACTTGATTGTCGGAAAGAAAGCTCTTAGTGCAGTGTATGACGATGGGTCATATTATTTCGTTGTTCAGTTTATCCTGCTATTTTTAATTCATTTGGTTTATCTTGTTATTTACATTACAATACAGTTCGCTGTGTTTCAGTTGAAGGAATAAAAATAAATCGTGATATAAATGTATTTTCACAGTATTCACTCATATCGCTTCTTTTCGATTGGCGTTAAAAATAGTTAAGAAAATACATTTTACACACTATAGTTTTGATTATTTGTTAAGTAATGCCTCTACTTTTTCTTTTGCTTCTTCCAAATTCTTATATTCATTTAATAGAGCGAGGATTTTTCTGGTCTGGTTCTCTTCGGTGATTTGAATGAGAAGCTCACCGATATTTATTTCTTCTTCCATATATAACTCCTTTTAGCCTTTTTATCTTTACATGTTATGAATACTCTGAAATATATTAATAATATAATATATATTAAATTATAATGCAAGAATAAATCGGAAAAAGAGTTATGATTTGTTAATCAACAATTTTTTTGATGTGAGAATCAAAGATCCGAAACATTAGTAAGCAAAAGGAATGTATAGCTTTGGTTCTTATATCATTTTATCAATCAGAACTTCCAGATCGTTATAAATGCCAAATCGTGCAGATTCTGCAAAAGGCACAATCATGGGTGCCTCATCCTTTTCATAATAATAAATGGTGGTGCGTTTTCTGGCAGGATCGACAATCCAATATTCACGAACTCCGGCTAAGGAATAAAGATTATTTTTGACTTGATAGTCCATTCGTCTGCTGGAAGGAGAAACAATCTCTATGATCAAATCTGGAGCACCATAGCAACCGTTGTCAGTTATTTTATTTTTATTGCAAATGACGCTGATATCTGGTTCTACGTAAGTGGCATCATCGCCGTTCAAAAATACAGCAAAGGGAGAGGGGAGTACTTCACATGGACCATTCTGTGCTTTTATATGATTTCGCAGAGTGGCAGAAAGTTCCATCACCAGTTTCTGGTGAATATATCCGGGAGGTGCCATATTATATAATGTGCCATCAATGAGTTCGGCTCGCTGTCCGTCGGGCAGATTATAGATATCATCGACAGTATAATGTTGCTTTTCAGGTAATGGCAATGCATACACATCCTTTCGCGCAGTGATACAATCGTAAATGAGGAAATAGGAAAGTTTGGTCTGTTATATTAATTCGAGTGTCCACTGTTATGGGTATATTATATTGTTAAAACATCAGTGTTTTTGTTGGTGATAGTATAGTATAAAAAGGAATTCCTTGCAAGATATAATAATCATCCAGAAATAATTCCCTGGCCACTTTCACCGCCAACGGAGTCACAATAGACATTTCATGATATCGAAACAAAATAGCAGTATTATAGCAGACAATCATTTCCTTCGTTTCTTTCCATGTTGGAGTGTTTGGCGGACACCTGTGACTTCTTCCGTATATACTGCATCCATAGCGACATTTATATACCATCCATGCAGCAGTAACAATTGTTTTAGGGTCAATCACCATTGCTCCATCCTCCCTACAATCAGTTATCGCTCGGCGGTATTCACCCTCTGTTTCTCTTGCTTTTGTGTTTCTGGCTGGATAACACGGTTCACAGTCCTTATGCCGGACAGGGAATGTAGGCGGGAAAGAGGGTGAGCATCGCAGATCGCACAGAATATCCGCAAAGATATAGAAAGTGTGCCCTTACAAGTAAGGGATTAAATGAGTTACAGTTGGGAGGCTTTTTGTCCAATATTCATAGTATAGTCACACATTTTTCGTTTTCGAGTGCTATAATATATAGCCAAATGAAGCAGACGAGGTTTGAGCTTTTTATTTTTTGTCATATATTCCTACTAAATAGATAGGTAATTATGGTTTTAGCAAAGTATATATTTCCCGTCTGTCTGCAAACAGAAAGTCGAGGTATAAAATTATGCGAAAGAAAGCTATCTGTGTGATTGCGGGAGTTGTTATAGTAATCGCGGCAGGTGTTGTAATTGCAACATCAAACCGAACGGACAATACAACTGATACAGTCCTGAGCGAAAGTGCTTCAACTGAAGTATCAGAAAATACACAAAATGCTGCAAACGGCACGGAAGATACAGAGGATGAGCAATCTTCTTCCACATCAGATGGCGGTATTGAAATTTCTATAGCTGAAGTAGGAACACAGGCAAGTTATTATGATACTGAAATTGACGGAACCACGGTCGAAATCCTCGCTGTCCTCGCTTCTGACGGAACGGTACATTTGGCGATGAACACTTGCCAGGTGTGCAACGGTTCTCCATATGCGTACTTTGAGCAGGATGGGGATTATTTTGTCTGCCAGAACTGTGGAAACAAGTTTTCCTCCGACGAAATCGGGCTTGTAAGCGGCGGTTGTAATCCCGTTCCGGTTATTGAGGATGATTACACGGAAAGTGATGGCATTATAACTGTTTCCGAGTCTTTCCTTGAGGAAAACGCCTACCGTTTTTCTAAGTGGAAACAGTTTTAAAGGAGGCAGTATTTGAGCAGAACAGTTATTCATGTCACAGGCATGACCTGCGTGAGCTGCGAACGTAGGCTTATAGGCGCTGTCTCAGCTTTGGACGGGGTTCAGTCAGTGACGGCAAATTATGGAAAAGGAGAGCTTTGCGCCGAATTTTCCTCTCCCTGTACGGAAGACATTATCATTGAAACAATAAAAAAGACCGGCTATGGTGTTTCAAAGGATGCAAAAAATACCGGGAATGCCATTGCTATACTCATTATTATTCTTGGTTTGTACGTTATTGCAAGACAACTGGGATGGACGGAAGTGTTTCAGAATATCCCGACAATAAGTGCAGAACGGATGAGTTACCTTGCATTGTTTTCGATAGGCCTGCTTACATCCGTCCACTGCATTGCCATGTGTGGGGGCTTAAATCTTGTGCAGAGCATTTCGGCAGGAAACACAAAACCCCTGCGCCGCAGTATTTTATACAATCTTGGCAGACTGACAAGCTATACTCTGATAGGCGGCATCTTGGGCCTCATCGGGGAAAAAGCCTCCATCACCCTGCAGGTAAGGGGAATTATTGGCCTGATAGCCGGTGGCTTCATGCTCCTTATGGGCATAAATATGCTCGGAGGTTTTTCTTTTTCACTGCGTTTGTTTCCTAAACTGTCCGGCAAATTGTCGTCCGGAATACAGAGCATTGGAAAACACAGCTCTTTTGCTGTTGGTCTTGCAAACGGTCTGATGCCCTGCGGTCCACTGCAATCCATGCAGATATGCGCAATCGCCAGTGGGAGTATGTTAGCAGGCGCACTTTCCATGTTCTCTTTCTGTCTAGGCACAATCCCGCTCGTTTTTGCATTCGGTATCGCCGCCGGTGCGCTTAAAAACCGCTGGCGCCAGCTTATGCTCCAGGTCGGATCTGTCCTTTTGATTATTATGGGTGTCTATATGGTTCAGAACAACCTTGTTCTTACAGGTTTTATGAACCAGACTGCAGGTTCAGATTTTGAAAATATGGTTGTGTCTACAGTAGAAGGTAATGTACAATATATCACAACAACGCTTCACTCCAACGGATATGATGATATCCAGGTTACGGCTGGTATCCCTGTTGTGTGGACAATTGAGGCAGATGAAGATAGTTTGAATGGCTGCAACAATCAGATTGTACTGTCAGCATTTAATCAGCAGGTGACGCTTAGTGAAGGAGAAACGGTCATCGAGTTTACGCCGGAGCAGACGGGCACATACACCTATTCCTGCTGGATGGGTATGCTAAAAAATACAATTACAGTTGTTGATGACTAGTATGATTTATCAACAGACAGTATTGCGTCTGCGATTAAAATAAACTTTTTCAGAGGAGTGCAAAAATCATGGAATTAGTAGAAGGTATATTAAACTGACTACGAAGAAAGTCAGGTGCATTTCGAGAAATGGTAATGTGTCGGTAATAATCATCATTTGAAAAGAGTGGTCTTGAGAATCAGGGCCACTCTTTTTTCCAACATCAAATCAATTCTATTTGAGCTAATATACTGTACCCGGCAGGAGGGATTTCTGCAGGCAGCGGGATTCCATTTTTATGAAACTGTGATTATCTGCTGCGTCTGCGTTTTGTGGTATAAATGGCTATAGCTTCATATTGGAAGCCGCTGTACAACATTTCTATCCTTTGTGTGCTGCCCTGTAATACTTCCAGAACGACACCGCAAACGATACAAATAAGACAAGATAAACGATAAACAATACACAGAAAATTACAAATAAAAGCCTCTCAACTGCCGCATTTTCCATGCCCAGGTTAAAAATATTCGGAATGATGATTAAGAGAAAAATTATTATAAGCGGAATTATTCGCCCCTTAAAGACGCGTTTCACCATCTCCAGTCTCGAATCATCGTCGCAGAATATCTCTTCCTCTGTGCCGTCCATCTGTGAGTTAGATTTGCGAAAATAACTGTATCCCGCGTAGTTCTGCAAATATTCCCAGCCGCAGTCTTCAAATATCTGAATATATTCATCCTTCCGGGTTTTGCTGTCGGGATGGTAATCCAGCTGATAGATCACATCCTCCGGCTTACACTTCCTGAAATGGTACACAGCCCCTCTGATCTTTTCGAATTCCCAGCCGTTTTTATGCTGCCATCTTAAGTACTGCTCTTCCTTTTTCCACTGTAAAACAGAAAAAAACTTAAGTTCTCTTTTCGTCTCCTTCATACTATCTGGCCTCCATCATACTTTTATACAGACGTTCTATCCTTTTCATTTCCAGTTCGAGCACCTGCGTTCCAAGCTCAGTAATGCAATAAATTTTACGCTTTTCTTCCTCTCTCACAAACCTTATCAGACCGTCTTTCTCCATCTTTGACAGGCTCCCATAGAGTGTCCCCGGACTGATTTTTATTTCCCCGTCTGTCAGCTGTTCCGTTTTTTTTACAATACTGTAGCCGTGGGACTCCTCTCTTAGAAAGAGCAAAATATAGAAGCCAGTCTCTGTCATCGGTACATACACTTTTTTAATATGATTATCCATCTTTGAACCTCACTGTGCGCTGCGATATATCGTGCTTCGATATATAGAGCATAGCACTGCGATATATACTTGTCAAGAGCTTTATAAACTATTTTCAATTTTAGATTCATACTGGATACTCACAAATTAGCAATCCCGCTTGAAACACGGTACATTTTTCTATACGCTTACTTTCAAACGGGATTGCTAATGTAATATAAACGGAATAGTGGCGATGGCTGTCTCTGTCTGTGTTATTGTTCCCTGCTTCTTTATTAACCATGAGCATTTGCGCATGAGTGAAAACACAAAAATAGGATTGAGAAAAAAGGGGTTGGAAGGTATAATAGTATAAGTAGTGTCAAGTAGATTATGTGAAAAATTAAGCTAAAAAGCAAGAGGTTATTTCATGAAGATGGTGGGGCAAATGATTTGCATGTAGGCGATAGAGCAGTTATGGATATGAGAAGAGGTGGTTGAGCATGGGATTATATTTCAATCCGGGATATGGTGGATTCGAGGAGATCAGAAGAGATATTTATGTAGATAAAACAGGCTTGATTACTCATATGAACAGCTTAATTGGAAAACCGAAACCCCTGGTCTGTTTTAGCAGACCCCGGAGGTTTGGAAAGACATTTGCCGCCGATATGCTGTGTGCGTATTACGATAAAAGCTGTGATTCCAGGTTTTTGTTTAAAGACCTGGAAGTGGGCAAATCAGATAGTTTTGATACGTATATCAATCGTTTTAATGTCCTTTCTTTTGATATGACGGGTTTTATAGCGGATGCAAAAGAACATGAGACCAACGTACTCGCAGAGATGCAGACTGCTCTTCTGGAAGAAATCAGGGAGGCGTTTCTCGGTTGCGTGGATGAGAAGGAAAAAAGTCTGGGAAGCGCTTTGTATGATGCTGTTTCCAGGGGAAATTCGAAATTTGTGTTTGTGATTGATGAGTGGGATGCCCTGTTTCGAGAGTTTAAGGATGACCACAAGCTGCAAGAAGATTATATTTTGTTTTTAAGAGGACTTTTTAAGAATAAGGACCGAACAAAAAAGACGATTGCGGCAGCATATATGACAGGCATTCTCCCGGTAAAAAAATATGGAACGGAATCGGCATTATCTGATTTTAAGGAATATACGATGACAAATCCTGGAAAGCTAGCGGAATATGTGGGATTTACAGAGACAGAAGTGAGACGGTTGTGCAAGGAGTATCATGTGGACTTTGAAGAACTGCAGGCTTGGTATGATGGATATTCTTTCAGCCGAATCAGTCACGTGTACAGTCCAAACTCAGTGATGAATGCCATAACGGAAGGAGAGATCCATAATTATTGGGCACAGACAGGTTCTTTTGAAAGTCTGAAGAGATATATCTGCATGAACTATGATGGCCTGAAGGATATCGTTGTCTCCATGCTTGGCGGTGAGTCTGTTAGAATGAAGATCAGCACCTTTCAGAATGATATTACTTCATTTAAAAGCGCCGATGATGTTTTGACTTTGCTTATTCATTTTGGTTATATCGCTTATGATCAGAAAAAACGAATGGTAATTATTCCTAATCTGGAAGTTTCGGAAGTGTTTGAAGATGCAGTAAGCGGAGATTACTGGGGATCGGTAGGCGATGCTATTGCGGATTCAGAGAATCTGCTGGATGCCACGATTCGCCGCGATGAAAATGCAGTGGCAGATGCTCTGGAAAAAATCCATGATTCTGTTTCTTCCGTATTACAATATAATAATGAAGCCTCCTTGAGATGTGCGATTACGATTGCTTATTATACTGCAAAAAGATTTTACAATGTTGTCCGGGAACTTCCGGAAGGAAAAGGATTTGCGGATTTGGCGTTTATTCCCAGAAGAGATACGGATAAGCCGGCTATGATTGTCGAATTAAAATATGATAAAGATGCAGACACTGCCATCAAACAGATTCATGATAATCGTTATGACGGAGCTCTGAAGGATTACTATGGAAATCTGCTCCTGGTTGGTATTAATTATGATAAAGAGAAGAAGAGCGGCAGCAATAAAAAGCATAGTTGCGTGATTGAACAGGTAGAGAAAGGTTGATTTTCCGCTATTTTTAAAAATGATACCAGATGGTTTTCAACTACCCCATGAACAGTAACATTTCTTCTGGCTAAATACCGTGCCGGTACAAATTTCTTGACGGCAGACGTTGGTCTGTATTATAATCGGATTGTCAAAGATATATATCTAAAATGAGATGTGGATTTTTCTGGATTTACCATTTTCGCCACACAATCACTGAGAGAGTGATTGTGTGGCATTTCTTTTGTGAGGAGTTTTTGACTCCGTTATCCATTTTGTTTTTTGTAAAAAATGAAAATATTTCGTTAGTATTGTTTATCTGCTCATTTGCAAAGTGATATAGCATAATATGGGGTAGCCTGAAATATATAAAATATTTAGGGATTTCACAAATCAAATAGGAGGATTTTTACATATGAACGAAACATTTATGAAAGACAAACCGGTGTTGCCGCTCATTTTTTCTATGGCGATGCCCATGGTTCTGTCAATGTTGGTGAATTCGTTGTATAATATTATCGACAGCTATTTTTTCGCGAAAATCAGCGAAGACGCCATGACGGCATTCTCTTTGGTTTATCCGGTGCAGAATATCATCAATGCTATTGCTATCGGTTTTGGCGTGGGCATCAGCGCAACAATTGCTATTTATCTTGGGGCTGGAGAACAGCAAAAGGCAAATGCTGCGGCAACGCATGGCTTTGCCTTATCTCTGCTTCACGGAGTGGTCATGATGGTAATTACCATTGCGATTATCCCGACTTTTCTGAAAATGTTTACCATATCGGATTATGTGTTGGATTACGGAATCCGTTACGCCCGCATCGTATTTGCGTTTGCGATTGTGATGGCAACCAGTCTGGCATTTGAAAAGATTTTCCAGGCTGTGGGGCGGATGAAGGTCACCATGGTTGCTTTACTGGTGGGATGTATTACGAATATTATACTGGACCTGATATTGATTTTTGGATTAGGGTCTTTTCCGGCGTTAAACATTGAAGGTGCGGCAATCGCTACCGGAATCGGACAGTCCGCTACGGTAGTTGTTTATCTCGTTGTTTATGCGCGTCGTCCAACCGTAGCCAGACTTGGACGGCGATATCTTGCGCCGGTAGAAGGACTGGAAAGACAACTGTATTCTGTTGGAATACCCGCTACGCTGAATCTCGCTCTGCCATCCTTGTTAGTTTCTGCGTTGAATGCGATTCTGGCACAATATGGACAGATGTACGTGGTGATTCTTGGCATCTATTATAAGCTGCAGACATTTCTTTATCTGACAGCGAATGGACTGGTGCAGGGGATGCGCCCGATCATCGGATATAATTATGGAGCGAAAGAATATAAACGAGTGGGACAGATTTATACATATACGCTTGTTATGAATGCGATGATTATGTTTGTGGGAACATTGATTTGCCTCCTTGTTCCAGACCGTCTAATGGGACTATATGCGACGAATCCGGAAACCATATCCGCAGGAGCGACGGCATTACGAATCATCAGCGGTGGATTTATTATTTCTTCTATGTCGGTTACTACTTCCGGAGCATTGGAAGGTCTGGGAAAAGGGACACCTTCTTTTGTCATCTCTTTATTTCGTTATGTGGTGATTATTATCCCGGTGGCCTTCGTTCTGGGGTGTATCTGGGGGCCGGTTGGCGTGTGGAATGCATTTTGGATAGCAGAAGGAGTGACGGCGGTGGTTGCGGTTGTGATATATCGGCGGGTGAATAGGAGAGAGTGAGTTGAGTTCTGGATGGATTCCTATGTGTGATGCAAAAGAGGAGATTAAAAATGGATAAATTATCATTAAATCAGGTGCAAACAGCAGTTAGAACAATGTGCAGAGTAGCAGAGGAGAAAAAAGAATATTTTTCTGATTTGGATGGCGTGATGGGGGATGCGGATTTTGGCGTTTCTCTGGCGATGGGATTTCGCAGTGTGATGAAAAGATGGGATACGTATGACGTGTCGTCTATTGGAAGCTTTCTACTCGGTGTGGCAAATCAGATTTTAAATAATACCGGTGGATGTTCCGGCCCAGTATGGGGGACTCTTTTTGAAAGGCTGGGACAAACATTTGTTGGAAAACAGGAGTTGAATCTTTCAGATATTATGGAAGGCTTTGAAAATGCTGTAGAGGGAATCAGAAAGAGGGGTGGAGCACAGCTTGGCGATAAAACAGTTGTGGATGCTCTGCAGGCCATCGTAGATTCTCTCAAAGATTCGGCTGGAAAAAACATTTGCTTAAACGAAGCGCTTGATTTGGCGGCCAGGGATGCATATGAGATGAGGGAAGTATCAAAAGATTGGATGGCCCGGAGAGGGCGACAGAGATTCACGGGAGAAAGAAGTATCGGCACCTATGATCCGGGTATCGTTGCCGTTGGTGAGATGGCTGTCGCTATTGCTGCAACGTTGAAATAATTAGTTCTTACCATAAAAGTTCAAAGGGGAAAATCCGTTTGGCCGTAATTTTGAGATCAGACGGATTTTACTTTGTCAGGAAGAGTCGTTCTGGTAAAATATAAATGATTTATGTCAATGTAAACATTAGCTAAAAACTCTGCGTAACTTTAATTAAAAAATGTATTGACAAATGCCCCAAAATAGTGAATTATAATTAAAGTGTTAGCTTAAAATGAATTAAATCAGGGAGAATATAATGAACATTGTTTTTGATAAAGAAAAAGAAGTCTTTCTGTTGCAAACAGAACGCACAACTTATGGCATTACCATTGTAGATGATAGATATGTAGAACATTTATATTATGGAAGAAAGATAGAGGATACGGATATCCGCTATCTGTTGCGGGAAGAGGAATATCCTACACCGCCTTCCTCGAATCGGAGAGAAGAGGTTTCTTTCCTGAACTGTGCGCAGATGGAGTATTCCGAGACAGGGATGGGAGATTTCCGGGAGTCCGCGTTTTGTGTGCGTAGTACTGATGGTTTTCGGGCCGGTGAGCTTGCTTATGAGGGTTACGAGATTCAGAAAGGGAAACCGGAGATTCCGGGACTTCCGGCGACCTGGGGCTCGGAAGAGGATGTGATGACACTGAAGATTTTCTGTCAGGATGCTTTGCTCAGGATACGGGTGACCCTGCTGTATTCGGTATTTGCCGGGACGGATGCAATCGCTCGTTCTGTAATCGTGGAAAATGGAGGGACGGAAGCTTTTTATCTGGAAAAGGTCTTGAGTGCCTGTCTGGATATGGATGACCGTGGTTTTGAGGTGATGGGATTGTTCGGCTCCTGGGCGAGAGAACGCCATATACAGAGATTGCCATTGGGATACGGACGCCAGAATATCGCTTCCTTCCGAGGCGAGTCCAGTCACCAGGAGAGCCCCTTTATGGCGCTGGCGACGCCGGAGACCAATCAGGAGGTTGGAGAGGTTTATGCGATGAATTTCGTATATTCCGGGAACTTTATCGCGCAGGCAGAGAAGAGCCAGCATGATTCGGTGCGCATGACGATGGGGATTCATCCGGAAGGATTTACCTGGAAGTTAGAGCCCGACGAGACATTTTTTGCGCCGGAAGTGGTGATGGTTTACTCTGGAGAGGGTTTGGGAAGGATGACGTCGAGTTTCCATGATTTGTACCGGGAACATTTGATGCGTGGCCCGTGGGTGCATCGCAAGAGACCAGGAGTGGTGTACAAGTTGGAAGCGCCGTTTATTGATTTCGTTGAATAGAGGGTTTT
>JAJQDO010000059.1 GCA_021202175.1 Clostridiales bacterium
AGACACCCGTTTTCATATAATAAAAGAAAAGATTTACAAGACGAATAAACATACATTTATCAGAAAAAGCTTGTAAGACGAATAGGCATACATTTATCAGAAAAAGCTTACAAGATGAATAGGCATATATTTATTAGAAAAAGCTTACAGGACGAATAAGCATACATTTATCAAAAAAGCCTGCAAGACGGATTGCCGATATTCATGATATAAAGAAAGATATATCGGGTCATGTCGTTGTAAGCCGGTATAATCATATACAGAAAGGGTATGGAACTATGATAACAGCAGTTTATCCGGGGAGTTTCGATCCGGTCACTTACGGACATCTGGATATTATTCAAAGATCTGTGGAGATATTCGATAAAGTGATCATAGGCGTCCTCAATAATCAAACGAAGACTCCGCTCTTTGATTTTGAGGAAAGAGTGGAAATGCTCCAGACTGTGACGCAGGATTTTCCGAATGTGGAAGTGGTAACTTTTCAGGGACTTTTGATTGATTTTACAAAAAAAATGCATGCAAATGTAATTGTGCGCGGAATCCGCGCTGTTTCCGATTTTGAGTACGAGCTGATGATGGCGCAGACAAACAAACAGCTCTGTCCGGAAGTGGAGACGATGCTTTTTGCTACCAGCGCTGAATATTCATTTTTAAGTTCCAGTACGGTGAGGGAACTGGCTTATTTTCAAGGGGATATTACTCCCTTTGTACCTGATTACGTGAAAGAAAAAATATATTCTAAAATGAAAGAAAAAAGAAAATAGCATATATAGTATATTCAAAATGATAAAAAATCTAGGGAGGGTATCGCACATGAATATTGATCAATTAATAGAAGAGATCGAAGTATATATTGATAATTGCAAAACAGCCGGGGTTCTTGGCGGAGGCAATATGATCAAGGTAAACAGAGAAGAGCTGCTGGCCATGTTGGACGAACTCCGTGACCAGCTTCCAAAGGAGTTATCGGAAAGCCGGCAGATACTGAAAACGCGGGAGTCGATTATCGCGGATGCCAAGGCGAAAGCAGACCGCATTGTGCAGGACGCAGCCGCGGAAGCCGGTATCATGATCGATGATAATGAGATTGTCAATCTGGCCAACATGCGGGCGGAAGAGATCGTTAATGAAGCGGAAGCGAATGCGAATGATATCATGAGCCGAGCAAAAGAGAACGCAAAGGATGTGCAGGTCGGCGCCCTCCAATACACCCAGAATATGCTGGGCGGTCTGGAATATATGTACAGTAACATGGTTGAGCAGGAAAAGAAATACTTCGATTCCGTCGTGAATAAGTTAAAAGAAGAGCATAAACAGATCATCGAAGATAAACGGGAGATTGATCTTCAGTTAGGTTATGGCACGAAGGCGGCCAGGAGCCGTGAGGACTTTGAGAAAAAGGACGCGGAAGCTGAAGAAGCATAATGGATACGATATATTAAAAACATATTCTGAACAGGATGAGATACAGAAGCGCAGACATTGATGCACAGCCTGCTTTGGAAGATAAATAAGATTTCATAGAGAGGGACGTATCAGAAAGGATGCTATAAACCTGTGCCATGGTGCATAATCCCCCGGCAGAGATTGTGGCAGCTATGACCATGCCAGTCATCGGTTCCGTCAGTTCTTTCATAGTTGATAGACTGGACAGCTGCTCTACACCCGTTGTGACCTCAAGGTTGCTCAATAAGATTTTTATAGGGACATTTTGGAAAATTGGCTCGTCGAGGGCTAATCCCAACAATATGGAAAACAGCATCATATAAATCCCTATGGTGAAAACAACCTCCAGGGAGGACAGCAGGATGTCTTGTACGGAGGACTCGCGGTCTTCCGAGCATACCTCTCTATTCTTAGTATCAGTATGCAGGCTTCCTGTCAGCATTTCTTTTCCGAAATATAGAAAGATCGGAAGATATAATGAGACCAGAAAGAGGATCCAGTTCATTTCTTCATATCCCGTCAACGGACGCACATATCCCATGATAAACATGGGACTGACAAAAGAACAAAGAGGGAGTAATTTCTCGGCTGCGTTTTTGGAGAGGATTTTTGTCTCGTAATAATTCCGGATAAAGATAGCGCCCACCGGAAAGCCGGTGGAAAGGCCCAGCAGTAATATTGTGACAGCTAATGCTGCCGAGTTATGTCTCGGCAGCAATTTTTTTGCTGTTCCATAAAATAATTGCGGCACGCCATAATGAATCCAACATTTTGATAAAATGATAAAGGGAAGCAGCACTGGCACAACAGAATAGGCCCAGGAGGACAGACCCTTTCTGGCATAGGAGAGAATCAGCGTCGAGTGTGTCAGAAGAAAAATGAAGGAGAGCATGCATAAAAACTGGCAGGCTCTAAGAAGTATAACACTTTTATCCCATAATCCATCCCGCATGATTTTCAAACGTCTTTTGGCTGTATAATGTTTATTTATGACAGACATTTTCATAGCAGAACCCTCTCACATTCTTCTTATATTTTTCTGCGGATTTCTTTATAAATATATGAAGATCTGGCGTTATTATTCACATACTTCACAAACAGTAACGGCTTGGCGGGAAGTATGTAATCTGGCCGGCGCGCGTGGTAAGAGATTAACGGCGGGACTGGAATAGTAATAGAGTACAGGTTGCTCGTGATCAGGAACGAAAAGAACAAGAAAAGAACAGGAAGAAGGCAAATTAACTTGACGCATAATATAGGATGCGTTAAACTATAAAAAGTGTGTGCATTCATCCATATATTATATATGGATGAATGCATGTGCCGGGTTGATTAGGAAATAATATACAATTTATTTCCTGTTTTGTGATGAAAAATGAACAAGCTACTTTATAAATAATTTTGTAAAAGATAGTTTTTCATGGAAATTTTAAAGGTTATCTCTGGGAAAAACGTTCCTGGAGACAAGGAAGGAGAAAACATGAGCGAGAAAATACCGTATAAGATTTATCTGGATGAAAAGGAGATTCCCAAGCAGTGGTATAATGTGCGGGCGGACATGAAGAAAAAACCGGCTCCGCTGCTGAACCCGGGAACCGGTCAGCCGATGAAAGCTGAAGAGTTGGAGGGCGTGTTCTGTAAGGAACTGGTGCAGCAGGAACTGGATAATGACACTCCGTACATTGATATTCCGGAGGAGATTCAGAAGTTTTACAAAATGTATCGTCCATCCCCGCTGATCAGAGCTTACTGTCTGGAAGAAAAGCTGCAGACACCGGCCAAGATTTATTATAAGTTTGAAGGAAATAACACCAGCGGAAGCCATAAGCTGAATTCAGCCATTGCCCAGGCATATTATGCTAAGAAGCAGGGCTTGAAGGGCGTCACGACGGAGACGGGCGCGGGCCAGTGGGGAACGGCATTGTCTATGGCATGTGCGTATCGTGATCTGGATTGCAGCGTGTAGAGGGTAAAGGTATCTTACGAGCAGAAACTGTTCCGCAGAGAAGTTATGCGTACCTATGGCGCAAAGGTTACTCCTTCTCCATCGACCACGACGGAGGTCGGCAAACGTATTCTGGAGGCGCATCCGGGGACAACGGGCAGCCTTGGCTGTGCTATTTCGGAAGCTGTAGAAGTAGCGACGACCAATGAAGGATATCGTTATGTACTGGGAAGCGTGCTTAATCAGGTATTGCTGCATCAGTCTGTGATTGGCTTGGAGTGCAAGACAGCCCTGGATAAGTATGGCGTAAAACCGGATATCATCATCGGCTGTGCCGGCGGCGGCTCCAACTTAGGAGGCCTGGTTGCTCCATTTATGGGTGAGAAGCTCCGTGGAGAAGCAGACTATCAGGTTATCGCTGTGGAACCGGCATCCTGCCCGAGCTTTACCAGAGGAAAATACCTCTATGATTTCTGTGATACCGGTATGATTTGTCCACTGGCAAAGATGTACACACTTGGAAGTGGATTTATTCCTTCTCCGAACCATGCAGGAGGCCTCCGTTTCCACGGTATGAGCTCCATCCTTTCCGAACTTTACGATCAGGGCATGATGGAAGCGCGTGCTGTAGAACAGACCGAAGTCTTCCAGGCTGCAGAGCAGTTTGCGAGAGTGGAAGGCATCCTTCCGGCACCAGAGAGCAGCCATGCGATCAAGGTAGCCATCGATGAGGCTTTGAAGTGCAAGGAGACCGGTGAAGAGAAGACCATCCTCTTTGGCCTGACGGGTACCGGATATTTTGATATGGTAGCCTACGAAAACTATCATGACGGCACCATGACAGATTATATCCCGACAGATGAAGACCTGCAGGTTGGCTTCGACGGCATCCCGAAGATTCCGGGCATCCAGTAAGATCGTGCCGGCTGTAATCAGGTTATAGCGGGAATCAGGTTGTAGTGGGAAAGTAATATCTTAAAAAAGTCCTCACAGAAATGTGGGGACTCTTTTTATGTTATACAAAGTCAGAAGCACACAGACCCAGAGAGTCCAGAAGATATCGGGCGACGCCATCTTCATCGTTGCCCGATGTGACGTCGTCGGCTGCTGCCAGGAGAACAGGAGCCGCATTTTTCATGGCAACGCCATGACCGGCCCATTGCAGCATCTCCAGATCATTGCCACCATCCCCAAAAGCCATCACTTGTTCAGCGGTAATCCCCAGCTGTCTGGCGAGAACCTGAAGGGCGGAAGCCTTGCTGACAGCAACATCTGCCAGTTCAAGATAATAGTTCGTTGAGCTGGTGATGTAAAGATTTGGAATCCCTTGCAGCTGTTGGTAGATGCGGTCTTTTCGTTCGGGAAGAGTGAGGACCAGATCAATGCCCTCTATCTCGCGAATATGTTCCCGGATGAAACCGGCCATATCTGACACCGGGATGCGCGTCTCATGAACATAGGAGATCATACGCTCCGGTACGCCATAAGCCGTCGGACTGTTAAAATAATCCTGTGGGGTATAGGCCTTCCCACCAATGAAGGCCTCAAAAGGAAAACGACCGCCGTGCTCACAAGCCGTTTCAATCACGGCAAGAACGGCAAGCACTGTCTCCGGCGACATATCACAGCCATAGATACGTCGCTCATCCACCAGTGAAAATACGCTGGAACCGTTGGAAGTGATAGCATATTGCAGTCCTTTGATGGCCAGAACCTCTGCCGGAAGCGCTGTCATGGCCCGCCCGCTGGCAACAACGACCTGCAAGCCGTTGCGAATCGCCCGTTCCAGTGTTTTTTTCGTTAAAGCCGTCAGGTGACCGGCACGGTTTAATGTCGTTCCATCCAAATCTAACGCGATTAATTTAAAATC
>JAJQDO010000116.1 GCA_021202175.1 Clostridiales bacterium
CTTCCATTCGCTCGAAGCAGCATCCATCGCAAGAACAAAATCCATGCCCGGCTAGTAGCCTGCTCTCTTTACTGCCTCTAAAATATATTCAATAGATTCTTCGTCACTGGCCAAGTTCGGAGCAAATCCACCCTCATCACCTACGGAAGTGGCCAGCCCTTTTTCTTTTAATAGTGAAGCTAATGCGTGGAATACTTCAGTACACCAGCGAAGCCCCTCACGGAAACTGTCAGCACCTACCGGCATAATCATAAATTCCTGCACATCCACAGTATTGGCCGCATGTGCACCACCGTTTAAAATGTTCATCATCGGTACCGGAAGACGATTTCCGTTCACACCACCCAGGAAACGATACAGCGGGATGTCCAGTGCGTTTGCTGCTGCTCTCGCTGCTGCGATGGAAACAGCCAGAATCGCATTCGCACCCAGATTCGATTTATCTTTGGTTCCATCTGCTTCGATCATTGCGGCGTCTACCGCATAGATATCAGAAGCATCTACTCCTTTTAATGCATCAGCAATGACAGTATTGATGTTATTCACTGCTTTTGAAACCCCTTTGCCCCCAAAACGGCTCTTATCACCGTCTCTCAGTTCCAAAGCCTCAAACTCTCCTGTGGAAGCACCGCTTGGAGCGGTTCCTCTGCCCATGGTTCCATCGTAAAGAGTAACCTCTGCCTCCACGGTAGGATTCCCTCTGGAATCAATAATCTCCCTGCCAATGACCTTTTCGATTGCTAAATAATTCATAATATCCCCTTTGTCCTTTCTTCATGGCATCCGCTGCTCCGGCTCAATGGAGCAGCCAGAGTGACCATGATTATTTCACAATAGTTAGTGCTCGCTAACTATTGTAAGGATATCATAACATCAAAAGAAATGCAAGGAAAAATGTAATGTATATTATTTTTATGTTCACAACAGGCTCTGCCGTATCACCGGTTCCAACCGTCTGGTAAGCAATCCGCTCAAGATACCAATCACTACCCCTGCTGCCAGTCCGGAAATGATCAGGACCGGCAGGTAATAGGCGAGTGCCTTCGTTTCCAGCACAAGCATCGCTACGAGAATCTGCCCAATATTGTGAAAGACTCCTCCGGCCACGCTGACACCGACACTGGAGAATCGTTTCGTCTGTTTCAACAATACCATCACAATCATGCTCAAAAGAGCACCGGCGGCACTGTAAACCATGGCAAATCCACTGCCAAAAAGCATCCCGGACAGAAGAATTCTGGCCGCAGTAATTCCTGCCGCTGCCCGAAATCCCACCGTATATAAAAGAACCATGGTCACAATATTCGCCAGACCCAGTTTGACACCGGGAATCCCCAGATTGATGGGGATCAGACGCTCCACGTAACCAGCCACTAACGCCAGGGCGAGAAACATCCCATAAAAAGCTACCTTTTTTGCTTTCATCGACTCTCCCACCTCCCCGAGGCCCCACAGGGAAGCACCAATCCATTCGATGTCACAGGCAGTCCGACTTCCTCTGCCTTTACCAGTCCTCCATGTTGGCGGGCCACCGCACTGCCAAGCATATAGGAGAGCACTGCCGGCTGCAGGCCTGTTGTGTAGGAATTAATCAGGAAGAATAAGGGATCGTCCGAAAGAAGCTGTTCGCACAAACAGATCAGCGGATATATTTTCTCCTCTATCTTCCACACCTCACCTTTAGGCCCCCGGCCATAGGATGGTGGATCCATGATGATGCCATCATAATGATTGCCACGACGGATTTCTCTCTCGACAAACTTCACACAATCGTCAACCAGCCAGCGAATCGGCGCCTGCGCAAGCCCCGAAGCAACAGCGTTCTCTCTGGCCCAGGTCACCATGCCTTTGGACGCATCGACGTGGGTCACTGCCGCGCCGGCCGCTGCGGCGGCCAAAGTAGCGCCACCGGTGTAGGCAAAAAGATTTAACACCTTGATCGGGCGTCCCGCTTTCCTTATCTTTTCGGAAAACCAGGCCCAGTTCACCGCCTGTTCCGGGAACAGCCCCGTATGTTTAAAGCTAAATGGCTTTAAATGAAACGTCAACTCTTTATAATGGATGTCCCACTGCTGCGGAAGGTCAAAAAACTCCCACTCACCGCCACCTGCCTTACTCCGATGGTAGTGGGCATTCAGATGTTTCCACCGCCGATCTTTCTTTTCCGTATTCCAGATGACCTGAGGATCCGGACGGAGGAGGATATACTTTCCCCAACGTTCCAGTTTTTCCCCGGCGCTGCAGTCAATCACTTCGTACTCTTTCCAACTATCTGCAATCCACATATTTCTCCTGTATTCCCCTTATTTTAAAAAATATCTATCTAATTCTTTCATCCTATGATTCTATAATATTCCCATAACAGTGGGCACTCGAATTCGGCACACTTTACTGCTACATCTCTTCCATCCCTTTAAATTATCATTAATCATAACACAGCTTATCCATTGATACAAGAATCCCCCTGGAGACTAAAAAGCTTTTTTTTCTCATTTTCCAGAAGAATCCTCAACCTCTGATTCACAGTGAAAGTTCCTGTCAATACAGAAATCTCCTGTTTCAGGAACGAACAGGCTGCTTCCCGCTCTTCTTCTGTCAACAGTTCCTCACTATAAACTGCTTTTTGACGAATGGCAAATGCCTTGTCCATCCTGACCGTATCCACAACAGGGTCATATATTTCCAGCATCCTTCTTATCGTCTCAATCCGACAGTCATTCTGCAATGCTTGATGAAAAGTTCCTTTTTTCTTCTTATCCGCCACATACAACAACCGGCAAAGCTTGAAATAATACATTCGCACGCTGTAACCATAATCTGACGTATCATCCCAGCTTCGCTCAAAGCGCCGATTTCTCTGGCGGCATACAATCACATACAATGTGCCAGCTGCAAGAAGAATGACAATAGCCCACAACATAAAACTGCGCAGGGAAGAATCAGCTTCTGCCGATCCTGCATTCTGGGACTCGCCGCCAGCGCCTGGCTCTTCCGATGCGGAATCCTGTGATTCTCCATCTTTCTTCGACTCTCCGGATGCGGTTTCCTGCGATTCACCGCCAGCGCTCGATCCTTCCGACGTGGTTTCCCGCGCCGTATCGGTCGTATCACTCTCCCCCGCCTCCTCGGCAGCATTTTCCTGTTGCCGACTGTCTACAGAAGAATCCTCCGATATATCCTGCTGTGCTGTGCTGATGATTGTCGTGCTCCATCCTTCCAGATAAGATACTCCCATCCGTTCTTCATAATCTTCCATCACCTCAACGGGTATCCAGCCCACTTCCTCCAGGTAAACTTCCACCCAGGCATGGGCTTCCTGCTCGGTAACCTCCACCTCACCGGAATCTGCGGCATCGCGAAGAGCATCCGGCGTCACAAGATATCCCTCGACATACCTTGCAGGAATCCCATAATAACGAAAAAGCATGACAGCGGCTGTCGCGTAGTGCACATCATATCCACGCATATGATCCTGGAAAAACCACTGGGCAAAGCTTTCTCCTTCCGGAATATTTCCCGGTTCCGTATCATAGGTGATATTTTCGTCAAGCCACTGCCGGATTTTTCCTGCCAAAGAAACAGCGCTGATCGTTGCTCCTGTTTTTCCCTCGTTAAATATAGAAGAAATGATTTCCTTTTCTTCTTTTGTCAGGGTCAGGCATGTGCTGTCAACGTACTCCTTATAGGCCTGCAGTTTTTCTGTCATCAGTTCTTCTGCCATACTCTCTTTTGCCGTACTTTCTTCATCCGTTCCTCCTTCTGCCGTGTCCCCATCTTCCTGGCTTATCTGTGCAGTCTCCTCATCCTCCACATCTTCCGTCGTCGCTGCATTCTCGCTTTTTACGCTTGCCGTTTGATCAACCAGTTCATCCATCACTTCCGCCAGGCAGGTAAATGCATTACAGGAATAATTGCTCTGTCCGCGAAGTCCGGTCGCATAAATATTTTCGGCAGTGCCTGAGACTGCCGTACCCACATTTTTATAGTCACTGATTAAAGTAGTGCTCTCATAAGGCAGATACAGATAACGACGGCTGGCATTCTGATTCGTAATGGATAAATTATTTTCCACAAAATCATCTGCCTCGATATCTTCCTCAGCCAAACGATGCAAAGAGCTTCGGCTCAAAGCGCGAAACCACAAAACATCCCACTGCATCTCGGCAAAGGAAGCCTCATCTCCCGCTCCATAATTCAAGGCGTCGATGGTCTCTTGATTATTCGTCCAGGCATTCCCTTCAAATACCGTACCGGTAAATCCACGAAGATAATAGGGCGATAAGATATCCATTTTGATGGTTAGAACGGTTTCCTCCCCTCGATTGGATGAGCCGGCAAGATTCAGCTGTCCCTCCGGCAAGACATCTGTAGAATCATTATATTTCCATCGTTCCCACATCTGTGCGACATAGGACAGTGCCCGACTGTCCTCTCCATTTCCCTCGCCTGCATCACTCCACAGGAAAATGCCGCAGAGAACAAGCAGAACAGCCACGGCCGGCACGCTGCTGCGCAGAGATGGCATCAAGCGAAACATACAGCACGCCAATAAAAGCATGACAGAAATCATTCCCGGCTTCCACCCGGTCCGCAACAGATAAAACACCGGCAGCAGGGCCGTCATGATAAGAAAAATTCCTCGATAGCGATAAAGAAATGTAAATATCGCTGTCAATGTAAACAAAATAAGGAAAGCACAAACATAGGTCCAAGCTGTCTGGTCTCCCTCCGGAATCCAGTCGGATAACATATCTGGAAAAATGACCCCTTGATCGGCCAGTCCTGTCCTGGTCTGATCAATCAGCCATGCCCACTGTTCTCGAACAGGCTGGTATAAAAAATAGAATCATGCATCCAGAACATATAAAAAAAAGAAAATCACTCTACTGGAATATCGTCCCTGCCACGCCAGCTGGAACACGAAAACAATCATGCCCCCAAGCAGAGCCAGCACAATCTCAGACCAGCGAAAAGACAGACTTTCTTCTATATAAAATGTCCAGAACATAACTACCGCCCACACACAGAGCAGCATCTGCACTCTGGGAGCAACGAGAGGTTCACCCTGTATTTTTATTGATAATCTTAATCTTTTTTCCGTTGTCAAAACAAAACCACCATCCAAAATCTTCCCATTTATCCAAGGCTTCCTGCAATGACGTATCCTTTTCTTCCCCAAATCTGGTCCGCAGCAAGGTATCAAAAGCGGTATCCAGATCGTAAAAACTGGTCACTTTATGAAATCTCCAGTCCCAGCTATCC
>JAJQDO010000258.1 GCA_021202175.1 Clostridiales bacterium
ATCAGTCCGTACAAAAAGGAAAGACGTACAGACCAAAACAGCAAAATCACAGAATTAGTCCATATAGAAGAAAAGAAATGATATCATTCACCCATCTGTACCTATGGATAGTAACTTGGCTTCAGATAACAGATAATTGGTAGTTCACAGTTGGTTACTATATATTTGTCTTTTTTATGAACTTGTACATCTCTGGAATATCGGATATAATTGACATATCGTTATGATTTTATATACTAAATTAGAACCTTAATATATTTTCTCACAACAGAAAGGAGATCTGTGATGATTTACAAAGATTTTCAAGACAAAAAGCTGTCGGCACTCGGGTTTGGAAGCATGCGTCTTCCTACAATAGATGGAAACGAGACGGAAATTGATGAGAAAGCCACGCAGGAGATGGTGGATTATGCCATGGAACAGGGAATCAATTACTATGATACCGCCTGGGGATATCATGGCGGGCAGTCAGAGCTGGTGATTGGCCGCTGCCTCAAAAATCATCCCCGCAATCAGTTTTATCTGGCGACAAAGTTTCCAGGATATGACTTATCCAATATGGATAAAGTGGAAGAAATCTTTGAAAAACAGCTGGAGAAATGCCAGGTAGATTATTTTGATTTCTATCTGTTCCATAATGTCTGTGAGCGAAATATAAATGACTACCTTGATGAAAGGCATGGAATCTTTGATTATCTTATGAAACAGAAGGAAAACGGCAGGATTCGTCATCTGGGATTCTCTGCCCATGGAGCGATGCCGGTCCTGAAACGATTCCTGGAAAAGTATGGAGAGAGCATGGAGTTCTGCCAGCTGCAGATCAATTATCTGGACTGGAGTTTCCAGGACGCGAAGGCCAAGGTTGATCTTCTGAAAGAATATCACATTCCGGTATGGGTGATGGAACCATTGCGGAGAGGAAAGCTGGCGACGTTAACGCCGGATGCGGAAAGCAAGCTGAAATCACTTCGTCCGGAAGAAAGAGTTACCGGCTGGGCGTTCCGTTTCTTACAGACGATTCCAGAAGTTACCATGACTCTTTCCGGGATGTCGAACCTTGAGCAACTGAAACAAAACATCGCCACCTATGCGACAGAAGAACCCTTGCATAAAAAGGAAATGGTTGCGTTGGCAGAAATCGTAGACGATATGACCAAAAATATCGTCGTTCCCTGTACAGCCTGTCATTACTGTACGACCCATTGCCCGCAGGAACTGCCGATTCCGGAGATATTGAATGTTTATAATGAACATAAAGTAACCGGCGGTGGTTTTATCCCTGCCATGTACATCGGCACCCTGCCGGAAGAGAAACGACCGAGTGCCTGCATTGGATGTCGCAGCTGTGAAGCAGTCTGTCCGCAGCAGATTAAAATATCGGAAGCCATGGCTGATTTTACGAAACGATTAGCAGAATGATGAGATTTTCCACTGGCAAGAGATAAATCATTGACATAATAGGAAGGGAATATAACCATGGAGAAAATGGAATGTATTTAGAACATTTAGAGAGAGAAATTCAGATGGCAAAAAAACTGCGTGCCCATCTTCATCAGATTCCGGAATTATCCGGGGAAGAAATGAAAACCAAAGCATTGCTCTTACATTTTCTTAGAAAATATACGGATTTGGATATCACAGATATGGGCAGCTGGTTTTATGCGGCGCATCGCGAAGCCAGCGCAACAGAAAGCATCGCCTTTCGAGCAGATATGGATGCTGTGATTGGGCCGGAAGGAAAGCCATGTCACCTGTGCGGCCATGATGGTCACTGTGCCAGCCTGGCGGGTTTTGGTATGGCTACTAAAGGTTTAAATTTTGGGAAGAATCTTTTTCTCATCTTCCAGCATGGAGAAGAAACCGGAGAAGGCGGAGAAATTTGCAGCCGGATTCTTGCAGAGAGGGAGGATATTCGAAAAATATTTGCCTATCATAATCTGCCCCGACAACAACTGGGTACAGTTTGTCTTCGAAGAGGAACCTTTGCCTGTGCCTCCGAAGGACTGATTCTGCAGTTTCAGGGCAATCCTTCTCATGCGGCATACCCTGAAGATGGGCATAATCCGGCCTATGCCATCAGTTCTCTGGTGACCTCTCTCCCCAGCCTTGCTGACCCGGTGAATTATCAGGATATGGTGAGGTGTACCGTGATTCACATTCATGTCGGAGAACCTGCATTTGGTGTTGCTCCCGGTTCCGGTCGCGTGCTTTTAACGATACGGGGAGCTGTTGAACAGGATATGTATAAGCTCAAAAAACAAATCATTAAAAAAAGCGAAAGTCTTGCAGCCAAGGAACAGTTAGCATTTTCCTGGCAGGAGACAGATGTATTTCCCGAAACCAGAAATGATGATGAATGCGTAACCTTTTTGGAAACTATCTGTGCTGCTCATTCGTTTCCCACTACTTATCTGGAAGAGCCACATCGCTGGTCAGAAGACTTTGGCTGGTTTCTGAAACGGATACCCGGTGCCATGTTAGGAATCGGAAGCGGAACAGAACAAGCGCCATTACATACAGAGAATTACGAATTTCCTGATGAGATTTTGGAAACGGCGATCAGACTGTGGTTGACAATAGCCTGCGAAAACTAAGTTCAGGTGTCTCTAAATAAGCGTTATTTCTGGTAATCAGGTTATGTTGGCAATACCCAGCGAAAATGGGATGCTGAAAATACGTTTTAATGACGATGGAAGCAGGGATATAGAGAAAGAATAATTGCAGTGCTCATATTTTCATGAATATTTGAAGATATGAGCACCAATATTATTTGTATTCTTAATTGTAATTATGATGGAGATGATACACTTAGAATTTAAGATAAGCGAAATCAATAGAAAAGCCGGGGGTCATTCTTTCCACTTCCTTTCTGGTGACTTTGCTCATTGGGGCAAACACTTCTAACCTTCTTTTTATGGTGGTTTTCATTAAGATATACTACAAAGTACTCATAGTCAAATTATCATTAAATTATCAAAATCATTCATATAATGCTACTGTTCACGGCGTACGTGAACAGTAGTGATTTTGCCCCATTTTAAATGCGTCTAACGACGCAGGGGGCAAAATCTGGTACTCTAAAGTGTATTGGGGCGTAACCTGACAGCAAGTGTCAGGTTCGCCGTGAATAGTAACCATATAATTACCCATTAACATAGTGATATAATATGTAAAAAAACAAAAACCCTCTTGACGTATTTGTTTTCTAGGTATATAATCCATTTCGTATTAAACCTATGTGTTAAATTGATATAATGCGAGGTGCGACTTAATTTTTAATGGGTATTCCCAAACAATCATCTGTATCATTTAAACAATATGAGAAGAATATTTATGACAGGTTCAATAATTATGAGAGAGACATCGAAAACAAATCAAACACTATGAGAGAGACATCGAAAACAAATCAAACACTATGAGAGAGACATCGAAAACAAATCAAACACTATGAGAGAGACATCGACAACAAATTAAACAATATGAGAGAGACATCGACAACAAATTAAACATTATGAGAGAAACATCAATAACAGAAAAAATTAATACAAAGAAGAATAATACAGAAGCACTCGAAACAGAAATCATAGAAACTGATGTGCTGATCATCGGCGGCGGTACCGCCGGTTGTTATGCTTCGCTTACGCTGGCAGAGCATTCTGACCGGCGGATTTTGATTGCAGAGAAAGCCAATATTATCCGAAGCGGGTGTCTTGCTGCCGGGGTGAATGCCATAAACGCCTACGTCGTAAAGGGCTATCAACCGGAAGATTACGTTGCTTATGCTGAAAAAGACGCGGAAGGTATTGTCCGGAAAGATTTATTATTGTCTGTGGCAAAACGGTTCAACAGTGTAACCGCCGATATGGAGCAAAGGGGCCTTGTCATATTAAAAGATGAAAACGGGGAGTACGTTGCCAGAGGAAACAGGAATATTAAGATTAATGGAGAAAACTTTAAGCCGATTCTGGCGAATGCCGTCAGCAATCAAAAGAATATTACGGTTATGAATTATATCAACATTACGGATTTACTGATAGCAGAGAATCGCGTATATGGGGCAGTTGGATTTTCTATCGTAGAGAAAAAAGCTTATGTTTTCAGAGCAGATGCAGTTCTTGTGTCCACTGGGGGAGCGGCGGGGCTTTACCGTCCGAATAATCCGGGATTTTCCCGACATAAAATGTGGTATCCGCCCTTTAACACCGGCGCCGGATATGCCATGGGAATCCGTGCGGGCGCTGAGATGACTTCTTTTGAAATGCGCTTCATAGCGCTTCGCTGCAAAGATACCATTGCGCCGACCGGGACGATAGCCCAGGGTGTTTCAGCAAAGCAGGTCAATGCCAAAGGATTTGTCTATGAAGACAAGTACGGTCTTACTACTAGCGAACGGGTTTACGGGACGGTACAGGAAAATCTTCTAGGCAATGGTCCTTGTTACCTGCACACTGCGGGGATACCCGGCGATCAGGAAGAGGACTTGTTGAAAGCGTATCTGAATATGGCACCCGGCCAGACCTTAAAGTGGGTGGAAAGCGGGCACTTGCCTGGTGAGCAGGATGTGGAGATTGAAGGCACCGAGCCTTATGTCGTTGGCGGTCATACCGCCAGTGGTTACTGGGTTGATACCCACCGTGAAACGACGATTCACGGATTATATGTGGCAGGAGATGTGGCAGGTGGCTGTCCCCAGAAATACGTAACCGGTGCCTTGGCGGAAGGAGAAATCGCTGCCCTGGCAATCCTGGAACAATTAAATGGGAAGGAAGACTTGCCAACGAGAAAGTCGGCTCAGCATGAGCCAGCGAATGTATTGACAGAGTCAGCAAGTACATTGGAAGAAGAAGTAAATATACTGACAGAATACAATCATTTTCTGAACAGCAATCATTCACCGTTTTCCATTGATGAGCTTGAGGAAGCCATGCAGAAGATAATGGATGAATATGCTGGGGGAATCTCCACGTTTTATCAATATAACGAAGGGCAGTTACGTCTTGCAGAAGAGAAAATAGAGGAGATTTTCAGTTTGTCGAAGAACCTTAGAGCAAATGACATGCATGAATTGCTTTTCGTTTATGAATTAAGGGATCGTCTGTTGGTATGTAAAGCGTTGCTTGCCCACATGAAAAGCCAGAAAGAGACTCGATGGCATTCCTTTAATGAATATGTGGATTATCCAGAAATGGATGAAAACTATTTTGGGTATATAAATTCCAAGATGGAAAATGGACAAATCCATAC
>JAJQDO010000235.1 GCA_021202175.1 Clostridiales bacterium
ATGATTCCTGCGATAAATATAAGTCTATCTTGACGGAAGTATCGGGCAGCGAAGCGCAGTCCAAACCGGAATGATTCCTGCGATAGAAATAAAGGCCATCTCGGCGTAACCTGACAGACATAAATAAAACGAAGATAAAAATGACGAAGAGAAGGTATGGATATCATGTGGAAAAATATATGGAATCCATCAAACAGAAAGGTGCTCTGCTGCAATATTCTGACGGCATTCGCGCTGAATCTGTTTCTGGAGTACATGGAGAGAAAGAGTATAGAAGATGTTTTGGACTTTATGAATGACAGGACATTTGTCTTTCTTTTTAATGCTCTGATTCTTTTTATGTTTCTGTCCATCGGCTTTCTTGCCAGAACCAAAAGGTTTACCTATGCGGTGATCACGGGGGGCTGGGCGATTATCGGGCTGGTCAACGGCGTGATATTGAATTCAAGAAAGACGCCGTTTACAGCGGTAGATATCTCGCTGGTGAAGTCTATCCTTCCGGTGATAAGCAGCTATCTGACACAGTGGCAGATTGTTCTTTTGGTCATAGCGATCATTGTGGGCGTCGTGGCGGCGGTCTGCCTTTACCTGTATTCCCCGACCACCCGCAAATCTTTTGATATGAGAACGAATGTCATCATGGTTCTGTTGATGTTTGTCCTTTTTGGCGGCGTCACCTATGTCGGCGTGGGAAGAGGGCAGCTGATCAGTAAGTTCGATAATCTGATTGCCGGATACAAGGATTATGGTGTGGCCTATGGATTTTGTGTGACGGCTCTGGATACCGGAATCGACCGCCCGCTCAATTACAGCAAGGATAAGATGCAAAAGCTCAGCAATAAGATGAAGGAGGCGCTTGCCGAAAAAGAAGAAGAGGAAGAGCAGGAGAACAGCAGAACTCCAAATATCATTTTCATACAGCTGGAGTCCTTCTTTGATCTGACACAGGTAGAAGCACTGACCATTTCCGAAGATCCGATTCCTTTCTTTCATCAGCTGCAGGAGGAGGTTACTTCAGGGTGGCTGGAAGTGCCGGTTTACGGGGCCGGGACGATCAATACGGAGTTTGAAGTGATCACGGGCATGAGTACCGACTATTTTGGCACCGGCGAGTATCCTTATCGGAGCATTCTTCAGCGAAAAACCTGCGACAGCATCGCTTACTGGCTGAAAGAGCTGAACTACGAGAGCACGGTCATTCATAATAATAATGCTTCTTTTTATGACCGCTATGTCGTATTTTCCAATCTCGGATTTGATAATTTTATCACTTCGGAAAATATGCAGATCACGCAGTATAATGAGGTCGGCTGGGCCAAAGATGCTGTTTTGACAAAATACATTATGAATACTTTAGAAGAAACGGAAGACACCGACTTGATCTATACCATATCCGTACAGGGTCACGGTGATTACCCGACTTCAGAGCAGGAGGATGCGGAGATTACCGTTACGGGGGATGATTACAGCGAGTCTGAGTTAAACCAGTTTACCTACTACGCGAATCAGATTCATGAGATGGATGCGTTTCTGGAAGATCTGATCACGCGTCTCAGTGATTATGATGAAGACGTCATGGTCATCGCTTATGGCGATCATCTTCCCGGCATGGATATTGAGACCTCGGATCTGGCGGAAGGAACGAAATACGAGACGCCGTATTTCATCTGGGATAATTTTGGATATAACAGTGAGCATAAGGAGGAGGAATCGGAAAATGTAACGTCCTACCAGCTGGCTTCCAAAGTTCTTTCTGAGGTGAACATTCATAATGGTACCATCAATCAGTTCCACCAGACGTTAAAGGGGACTAAAAATGAGGGTAAGAATCTCAAGCTGCTGCAATATGATATGCTTTACGGGGCAGATTTTATCAGTGAGGAAGAATTGGAAGCTACGGAAATCTGTTACAGTCTGAACCCGCCGACGATTACCAAGGTCAAAGAGTATGAAGGAACTTATCTTTTGATTGGTGAGAATTTTACGGATTACAGCCGGGTATATGTTAACGGTATCCTGGTTAACTCCACGAAAAAGAGCGGCACAGTGATCGAGGTGAATTCCGGCGCACTGAAAGAAGGTGACGAGGTCACGATTCATCAGGTCAGCAAGACGAATGAGAACATCACCCTGAACAAGTCGGAAGTGTATGAATTCCACAATAGTAAGGTGGAGCCACTATACAGAAGTGATTAATCAGAAGATAAAGAAATGGCCTCTTGAAATAAGTCGATCGTAATCCTAATCCCATTGGCTTTAGATGATGGGTAGTTCATTTGCGGAACTGTTGCGCTGCAATTACGCAGGAACGAAACATTACGGTTCACGATGAAATATGAACCGCGGCAACGAAACGACAGAAAACGGTAGAAGCCGTCGCGTCTGTGATCTGCTGATCATGGATACGACGGCATTTCATTGCCTGCCCAGATATATTCTTCGGCATATTCGATGAACTTCAGCGTGGCTGGGGATGCCATCTCCCGGGAAGACAAAGCGATGCCCAGCTGCCTTCTGGCAAAGGGTTGCAGCGGCTTTGTCACAACATTAGCGTCGTAATGGTCGAGCACCAGCTGTGGCAGGATGCTGACACCCAGGCCACAGGCGACCATCGATATGATCGTGGAGTCATCTTTGGCGGAATATTGTATGTCCGGATGGACATTGTAGGCATCTAACGTGCGATGAACGTCGACATCGGTTCCCATGGCGGAGATGATGAAGGGCTGCTGATCAAAATCGCGAAGGGGAAATACAGAGTTCGATGACGGATAATCTTTTGGCAGGACGGCCAGGAGAGGATCGTCTTTTAGCGGAATCCATTCAAAATCTTCGCGGAATCCAGAGCTTAAAAAGCCCAGATCCACTTCGTGGTCGTCAATCCACTGAATGATGTCCGCGTTTCCTCCTTCCTTAAAATGAATGATGACAGAGGGATAGTCATTTTTAAACCGGCGGATGATATGAGGCAGCCATTGCCGGGAAATACTGGAATAGGTGCCGATGTTTAAGGTGCCCTGGTGCAGGTTATGTAAGGACAGTATCGTCTAGTTCAGGTTTTCCTGGCATTGTACCATCTGGGAAATGCAAGGATAGATCTCTTTTCCTGCAGCAGTCAGAAAAGCGCCATTGCGGTTTCGATAAAATAAGGACAGATTCATCTCCGTCTCCAGACGTTTGATGGTGTGGCTGATGCCGGACTGGGTGTAGCCCAGCGTCTCCGCGGCCTTGGACAGATTCTGCTGTTTTGCGACTTCCAGAAAGATGATATATTTGTTTACATCCATGAAAAACCTCTTTTCTCTGACAAGATATATGAAAAGTTGTCATGCATTAAAAAAATACCATGAAGCTTTGTCTCTTTACGTGATTTTGATTTCAAGTATAATTAAATTTGTGAGTTTTTTCAAGAGGAAAACGAAAGTTAGGAGGAAATGAATATGTCTATGACAACAATTGCAATTTTAGCTGCATTTGCCGTATATCTTGTGGTTTTGATCGCCGTCGGCTTCTGGTCCATGGGAAAGACGGAAAATGCCGATGATTATTTTTTGGGCGGACGTGCGCTTTCCGGTCCGGTTGCCGCTCTTTCGGCGCAGGCTTCAGATATGAGCGGATGGCTGCTGATGGGACTGCCGGGCTCCGTATATGCTTTAGGTACTGGCCAGGCGTGGATCGCCATTGGTCTTGGTCTTGGTACGATCGCCAACTGGCTGCTCATTGCCAAACCCTTGCGAAGATATACGATTGTGGCGAACAACTCCATGCCGCTGCCGGAGTTCTTTGGCAATCGTTATCACGATGAGAAGAAGAATCTTCTCGGCGTCTCATCGGTGATCATCGTCATCTTTTTCCTGGTGTACACGGCTTCTGCCCTGGCATCCGGCGGAAAACTGTTTAATTCTGTATTTAGAATCAACTATCATACCGCATTGCTGATCGGAGCGATTGTTATTTTGATCTATACATTTGCCGGCGGTTTCCTGGCGGTTTGTACGACAGACTTTATCCAGGGTACCCTGATGCTGATCGCCCTGTTGGTCGTGCCGATTCTCGCCTGGGGATACGTCAGCGGTTCATTTAATGACCTGTTGACAGAGTCCGGCGTGACGTCTGCTCACTTTTTGAGCCTTACTTATAATGGAGATGAGCCGATCAAGGCGGTTGATGTCATATCGAATCTGGCCTGGGGCCTTGGCTACTGCGGTATGCCGCACATCCTCGTCCGTTTTATGGCAATCAAAGACGAAAAAGAATTGAAGAAATCTTCCGTCATCGCCATCGTATGGGTTGTGATTTCCCTGACACTGGCCGTTGTGATCGGCCTTTTAGGACGTGCCTTCCTTATGCCGGAGATTCTGGGAGAGACGGCGGGTTCTGCTTCCGCGGAGTCTGTATTTATTGAGATGATTCAGAAAGTATTCATAGAATACCTTCCGCTGGCATTTATCGGTGGTCTGTTCCTCTGTGGTATCCTGGCGGCAATCATGTCTACAGCGGATTCGCAGCTTCTGGTTTGCTCTTCTGCTGTGTCGAAAGATATTTATAAAGATATTATGAATCAGAGAGCGAAAGTCGATAAGGTATTAAACCTTGGTCGTCTGACCACTGTGATTGTTGCGCTCCTTGCCATCGTTATCGCCTGGGATCCGAACAGTTCCATCATGAACCTGGTATCCAATGCCTGGGCAGGACTGGGATCCGCATTTGGTCCTCTGGTTGTCATGAGCCTGTTCTGGAGACGGACGAACCTTCCTGGTGCTATCGCGGGACTGGTTTCCGGTGCCCTGACGGTTATCGTATGGGATTATATTCCCCTGGTGGGTGGACAGACTCTGGGAACGGTTACGGGATTATACTCTCTTGTTCTCGGTTTTGCCATCAGCCTGCTCTGCATCGTGATCGTGAGCCTTCTCACCAAAGAACCGGATCAGTATGTGCTGGATACATTTGATGATTATAAGAATTATAGGGAATGATTTGGAGTTGTTTTTTACCTTAGGGTTTAAAAAGAGGTAAAACTACATATAAAAATCGCTTATAAAGAGGTAAAATCGCCTATACTTTTATAGATAAGAATTTTACCTCTTTTTTAAATATCCTCAAAATGTTAACACGCCATTTTTCGATTTTGAGGATTTCAGTCCGTATCATCTCATTGATTATACACGCCATTTTTCGATTTTGAGGATTTCAGTCCGTACCATC
>JAJQDO010000189.1 GCA_021202175.1 Clostridiales bacterium
TGGGGTTTGAGAGTTGAGGACACAGAATCAAACAAAAAAAGAAAAAATATTGGATGCGCTGGAGGATTTGCTGGCAGAAAAAAATGTTCAGAACATATCAGTAAGTGAGATTGCCCGGACAGCTGGGATTGGAAAAGGGAGCATTTACTATTATTTCCCCTCGAAAGAAGCGATTGTGGATGCACTGGTAGAACGAAGTTATAAGAAACCGTTGGAGACGGCTAGGCATCTGGCGGAACAGAAAGACGTGTCTCCTTTTACCCGGATGGCGATGATTTTTCAGGCATGTGTTAATTCATCTCGGGATTTTCACCAGCAGGACAGAAGAGATCCTGCTTCCGATGACAGATCGCAGGCGTTACTTCATCAGAAATATATTCAGTATCTGGTTACGGAACTGAAACCGGAGCTGGCGGAGATTATCCGCCAGGGAATCGAGAAGGGAGACATCCATTTTAATTATCCGGAAGCGTTGGCGGAGATCGCCCTGATTGTGCTGACGGTAAAGCTCGATAATACATTAATCCCATCCTCACAGGAGGACATCAACGATACGATTCAGGGATTGATCAGTCTCCTGGAAAATGGAACGGGGAACCCGGAAGGGTCGTTGAATTTTTTGAAGGTATAAGCGGAGATTCGAACTTAAACTTGCCCAGGACGTAGCTTTATGCTAATCTATAACTATAAAAAGCGACTTTTTTATATGATAGGAGCAGATATATATGCCAAAAAGATTCAACATAACAGGGGCTTGCGCTCCGACCAGACATTATATGGTTGACTTGACATCCCGGCTGGAAGCGATAAAAAAATGATCGATAACGGCGATTATTTTACAATCAATCGCGCAAGACAGTATGGAAAGACAACGATTCTTCGGGCGCTGGTTACGTACTTGAAAGACGATTATAAAGTAATTTCCCTGGACTTTCAGAGACTAGATTCTTCGGCGTATAAAAGTGTAGCATCTTTTGTCATGGCAGTTTCGAGTGAATTGTTGTTTGTCGTGAAGGATATTCCGGAAAAAATCCGGAAGGAAATAGAAACATTTGAAAATGGGACGGTAGATGTCATATCTCTGCAGAAATTTTTCCGTGTTTTGTCAAAATGGTGTGCCAGTTGCGCTAAACCGATGGTTTTACTTGTGGATGAAGTAGATACTGCGACAAATAACCAGATTTTTCTGGATTTTCTTGCACAGCTGAGGGCAGCTTATCTGGACAGAGATAATGTGCCGACATTTCAGTCAGTTGTTCTTGCCGGAGTATATGATGTGAAAGATGTGAAAAGGAAAATACGTCTGGATGAAGAACACAAGACCAATAGTCCCTGGAATATTGCAGCAAACTTTGATTTGGATATGAGTTTTTCGGCTGCTGAAATAGCAGATATGCTTTCGGATTATAAGAATGACCATCATATAAACATGAATATTGAAGAAATGTCTGCATATATATATGATTATACATCCGGTTATCCGTATCTGGTTTCCTTTATTTGTAAAATACTTGATGAAATGCTTTTGCCAGAAGAAAATGTTGGCGAAAAAGTGTGGTCAGAAAACGGAATTATTGAAGCAGTAGGGATAATTCTCAGAGAACGTTCTACGTTGTTTGACAGCCTGAGCCGCCAGATTGACGAGCATCAGGCGATGCAGGACATGCTGAAAAATATTTTATTTCAAGGAAGCCGTTATTCTTATAATATTTATAATGATATAATTCATTTAGGCAGCATGTTCGGTTATATGAAAAACCGAAATGGAAGCGTGGCTGTTTCTAACAGAATATTTGAAATGTGGTTGTATAATCTGTTCCTATCGGAAGATGAGCTAAAGGATATCACGTATGATGAGGCACAGCGTACCCATAATCAATTTATTCAGAATAATAGGTTAAACATGGATTTGGTGCTTCAGAAATTTGTGATCCATTTTACAGATGTATATGGAAATAATGACCGGAAATTCCTGGAAGAGAATGGGCGAAAGCTTTTTCTGCTATATTTAAAACCAATCATTAATGGAACCGGGCATTATTATATTGAAGCGGAAACGCGCGATATGGATCGTACCGATGTCATTGTAGATTATCTGGGACAGCAATTTGTTATTGAATTAAAAATATGGCGTGGAGCGAAATATCATGCTGATGGTGAAAAACAGCTGACAGGTTATCTGGATTACTATCGTTTAAAGAAGGGATATATGCTGAGCTTTTGTTTCAATAAAAATAAAGAGATCGGGATAAAAGAAATAAAGCTTGGAGACAGGGTGCTTATAGAGGCAGTGGTGTAATCAACCATTATGAAGGAAGGCTAGAGGAGGACCTTCAGCCTTCCTTTCAACAGTCTGCGCCAGTTCGTATGATAGGCAAGGACATACAACACGAGGCTGACAGCAGCGCCGCAAACCACATCAATGACAGAATGTTGCTTTACGAAAAGAGTAGAGATGCTGATCAGGATCATCAACAGAATGATTGCAACCTGTCTCACCCTGTGCCCTTCGAATAATCTGGGCTTTGCCGTCACCAGGGCGACCGCGACCGAAGAGGAGACATGGATGGAAGGACATACATTGACAGCCTCATCTACACTCCTTACCATGTTTAACAGATAACAGAATACGTTGCGGTTGGGCAGATCCGTTCGCAGATTCAGGCCGTTCGGGAAGAGGATATATATAAGGAAACAGAACGTCATGCCGTTAAACATGATAAACCACAACTGCTGGAATTCCCATTTGTCACGGAGCATAAACCAGACCAGAGCCAAAAGAAAGGCCGGATACCAGGCGAAATAAAAGATGACAAAATATTCGCAAAAAGGAATCATATCATCTAACACACAGTGCAGTATATATTTTGGTGTCATGGTGAAATCCAGCGTAAAGAAAACAACCAGATAAAATATCAGATATAGCATGGCATAGCTATATTTGTGGGATGAAATCCATAGCCTGATAGCTGTTCCCTGTTCTTTTATCATCTTGTACACAACCTCTCTCTTCTTATAAGTATTTTGATCCCCATTTGCCCATCTCAAAGAAAATGGGCAGCATAGCTCGTCCCGCATCGGTCAGGCTATATTCCACACGGAGCGGAACTTCACTATATTGTACCCTCTTCACGATACCTTTCTCCTCAAGCTCTTTTAACGTCGATGAGAGCATGGTATTCGTGATTTCGGGAAGGCTTCTCTTAAATTCGCCAAATCGGAGAACCTTATTGATCTGAAGTTCATAAATAACTCTTGAAGTCCATTTTCCGACTAAAAGATCAAGCGTTTTCCCTACAGGACATTCTTCGTCTGCGTTTATGTTTTGAATAAATTCATCCCATTCTTTCTGCGTCATAAAGCACCTCCCATGTGGTGGTATAGTTCATCATACCAAGTATTATTTTTCTGCGTACTTGTATTTGATTTTTATACATGGTATATTAATCGTACCATATGGTAACATCAAATGCAAGGAGGTTTTTTCATGAATACTATTGATGCTCTCGAAGCCAGAAGAAGTGTGCGTGGGTATCTTGACAAGCCTGTTGAGGAAGACAAGTTGAAACTCATCCTGAAATATGGGAATAAGGCACCGAATGCCGGACCTTTTCATATGACAGTGATTACAAACAGGGATATGCTGGATGCTGTTGACGCAGCGGCGAAAGAAGCAGGGTTGGCTTCTGGTGACAAGTTTACTACAGAACGTTTTTCTATCCCTGGTTACCGATGCACGTATGGCGCGCCGGTACTGATTATATTATCCGCGCCGGAAGGCGGATTCAGTTCCGTAAATGTGGCCTGCGCGGCAACAAACATGGGTGTTGCGGCAGTGGACCAGGGTCTTGCAAGCTGTTACCTTGTAGGCGTCCTTATGGCGTTTCGAGCAAAACCGGAGCTTCTGGAAAAGCTTGAACTGCCGGAAGGATATGTTCCTCAATGCGGACTGATTCTTGGATATCAGGGCGAAAATGAAATTCCGGGAATTACACGCAACTCTGACTTGTCAAATGTAAATTATCTGAAATAAGTACACATTGTCTGACACCGCCAAAATATACGGAATCGTGGATCGTATGCATTGCGGACAAATATTGTGCAGGGAGAGAGACTTTGTTTTGAAAATCATACATTTATATTATAGGAGGAAAAATAAAGGAGTAAAAAAGGGCAGTCATAATACTGATATTCCAGTATCATGGCTGCCTTAAATTCATGCAAATCTGTACCGGCTCATAGCCCGGCTTTTAAAATACTATTTTCCAAGACAATCGATATAAGCATCACCATAAAATACAGCTACTTCATGAAGGTAACTTTTGAGCTTGTTCATCATAATCACTCAACTCCTTTCTGATTGGTGTTCAGCAGAAATTCTTTCCTGCTCGCACCCTCAAAACCAGTTCTTTTTGATTACGATACCAATATATACCAAAATGACAGGGGATGCTTGCCAAATCCCATCGAAGAATAGCCAAATCTTGCAGATTAAATTGGGCTTTGATTTTAAAAGGATTATTTTGATTTCTCAAAAATTCAGGACAGTATTTCTGTCATGGATTCTCTTTTCCTTAATCTATCGTAGATATACGCTGCGCCTCCATGATCCTTTCTATCGTGATATCAAGCATATCCGCTACCGCTTCATCTGAAAAGCCTTTATCTAACAACCTAATGATAGACTCGTTTATACCTAATTGTACTCCTTCATTTCTTCCTAATTCAATTCCTTCGCTTCTCCCCAATTTGATTCCTTCGTTTCTCCCCAATTTGATTCCTTCATTTCTTCCCAATTCGATTCCCTCGTTCTTCAATTGCTCCAATGCCGTACACATGTTCATATTTTTTACTCCTTTCGTCTTTATCTCATATAAAGAGGATATGTTCGTGATCGACTGGATAGCAGCAGCCGCGTCGGCACTGATCTCCTTATCTTTATAGTTGTTTCTTATCGCGTCCAAATTACCATGAAAGATCTCCCGGCAGATTTCAAAGACATCCTTTACATCTTCATTGTGGAAGATATATTGTTCGCTGTCACGTATCTCGATCAGGTTCATCCTGTAATCGGAGAACAACCGGTCCATCTCCGGTGTCATCTCCGTCATCATGTCGCGCAATGTAAGCGGACCGTCCCATGGTTTTTCACTGTAGCTCACTACGATGGTTATAATTGGGTGCAGCCGGTCGCTTTTT
>JAJQDO010000170.1 GCA_021202175.1 Clostridiales bacterium
CGACTGGGCTCGATGGAGACAAGGATCATGACTGAAGCATTTGTAAAGCGTCTGAAGGCGTGCGATAAGGTTTGCCCGCATTTCCACCTTTCCCTCCAGAGTGGGTGTGATGAGACGCTTCGGAGGATGAATCGAAAATACACGACAGAGGAATACCAGCAAGCCCTGGATATCGTCCGTAAGTTTTATGAGCATCCTGCTCTGACGACAGACGTCATAACCGGATTTGTCGGGGAGACAGAGGAAGAATTTGAAAAGACGAGGAGGTATCTGGAAGAGATTCATTTATATGAGATGCACATTTTTAAATATTCCGTTCGCAAGGGAACCGCAGCCGAGAGGATGAAAGGGCATGTGCCGGAAGAGGTAAAGACAAGACGCTCCGCAGTGCTTCTTGAGATGGCCCGGAAACACAAAATGGACTACGAACAGTGGTATATTGGCAGAGAGGAGAAGGTACTGCTCGAAGAGATGGTAGAGATTGATGGCGAAAAATATATGCAAGGCCATACGGAACGCTATGTTAAAATTGTTGTAAAATTTGATGAAAATCAGCAAATTTTGCGGCAAAATCATATAATTGTGGTGAAAATCGAAGGATTTTTAGATGAAAATTTATTATATGGTAAAGTTTCGATTGAATTTTAATCCATCTCATAGTAGAATGATTTATGAGTGCAAATCTGTAAAAGGAGGTTAATATGGGTAGAAATAATACACAGTTTTTTCAAGTGGTCAAAGAACAGGAATATGACGTCGCGTCGATTTTAAAGGACGTATATGAAGCCCTGAAAGAGAAGGGATATAATCCGGTGAATCAGATTGTAGGTTATATTATGTCCGGAGACCCGACGTATATTACCAGTCATAAAAATGCCAGAAGTCTGATTATGAAAGTAGAACGGGACGAGATTCTGGAAGTTTTATTCGAGAATTACATCAATACCCAGCTGAAATAATGATGAAGGGACGATGGATGGGCCTGGACTACGGGACGAAAACCGTCGGCGTGGCAGTCAGCGATCCTCTGGGGATTACCGCCCAGGGAGTAGAGACGATTACCAGGAAGTCAGGTAAAAAGCTGAGACAGACTTTCGCAAGGATTGAGGCATTGATCGAAGAATATCATATTGAAAAGATTGTGCTTGGATTACCAAAAAACATGAATAATACACTGGGCGAGCGTGCGGGCGAGACAGTGGAGTTTCAGCATATGCTGGAAAAAAGAACGGGATTACCGGTCGTCCTATGGGATGAACGATTGACGACCATGGAATCCGAACGTATCCTCAAGGATGGAGGAGTGAGAAGAGAGCGCCGGAAAGAACGTATAGACTGGATGGCAGCGGCGCTGATCCTTCAAAGTTATATGGATTGTCACTGTTCACGAGATACGTGAACAGTAACCATGGATTCCTATACGATCCCGGAAAAGAATGGATGACGCAGCCATGTGCGGCGACGCGGATGGAAGAACGTCATGCCTTGAAGAGTGTAGGCGGCGGAATGTAAAGTGAGGGTAATATGGATAAGTATGAGAGTATTCCATTTCTGACAGATGACGGTTTGGAAATCGAGTTCTATATCATAGATCACACCAGGATAAACGGGACAGATTATCTTCTTGTCTCTGATGAGGACCCGGATGCTTCCTCAGAAGACGACGAGATGCTGGTCTATATTCTGAAAGAGAATGCCGAGGAAGATGGGATGAATACCTATGAGATGGTGGAAGATGATACGGAAGCAGCAGCGGTTTTTAAGATTTTCGAACAGCAGCAGATGAATGATATGGATGGAGAGGCAGAATAAAGGATCTCCGGATGGAGCAGCAGGAACCGGGGACTATTATTTGGATGCAGAGACTGCATGGAGAACGACCATTATGACAATCGCAGTCGATGCAATGCAGGCGAACATCATACGTTTGCTATCATCATACGTTTGCTATGATATAGATGTTTGCCATGATATATACGATAAAATGGATATTTGCTGCGCACACCGGACTGATCGGGACCTTCTGCCTGTTTGAATGAACCAGAACGGAGGTAAAAACTTGAAAGCAACGGGAAATCAGTCGGTAAAAATAATACCTCTCGGAGGATTAGAGCAGATCGGGATGAATATTACTGCATTTGAGTATGAGGACAGTATTATTGTGGTAGATTGCGGTTTGGCTTTTCCGGACGAAGAGATGTTAGGAATAGATTTAGTTATACCGGATATCAGTTATTTAAAGGAAAATGCATCGAAAGTGAAAGGACTCGTCATCACGCATGGACATGAAGACCACATTGGGGCGATTCCTTACACGCTAAAGGAATTGAACATTCCCGTCTACGCGACGAAGCTGACGATGGGATTGATCGAGAATAAATTAAAAGAACACAATCTTTTGAAAAGTACACGCAGAAAAGTGGTAAAGCACGGACAGTCCATTAATCTGGGATGTTTTCGCATTGAGTTTATCAAAACCAATCACAGCATCAGTGACGCGGCAGCTCTGGCCATCTATACACCGGCCGGGATCATCGTGCATACCGGGGATTTTAAGATCGATTACACGCCGGTATACGGTGATGCCATTGATCTGGGACGATTTGCGGAACTGGGGAAGAAGGGAGTCCTGGCATTGATGTGCGACAGCACGAATGTCGAAAGACCGGGTTATACCCCTTCTGAGAGGACGGTCGGAAGAACGTTAAATCATCTTTTTGAAGAGAATCAGGATCACAGGATCATCGTTGCTGCCTATGCATCCAATGTGGACGGGGTACAGCAGATTATCAATTGTGCCTGTAAGTTCGGCAAGAAGGTCGTGGTAGAAGGAAGAAGCATGGTGAATACCATCTCCACTGCTTTGGAGCTTGGATATATAAAGATTCCGGATAATACCCTCATAGATATTGAGGAGATGCGGAATTACGTTGATGAACAGATTGTACTCATTACAACAGGCAGTCAGGGAGAGACCATGGCGGCTTTAAGCCGGATGGCTGCGTCCACGCACAGGAAGGTATCCATTAAGCCGGGAGATGTTATCATATTCAGCTCTCACCCGATTCCGGGCAATGAGAAGGCAGTGTCGAAGGTCATGAACGAGCTGGCGAAAAAAGGAGCGAACGTTTTGTTCCAGGATACGCATGTTTCCGGGCATGCCTGCCAGGAAGAGATCAAACTGATCTACACCTTGACGAAACCGAAATATTCGATTCCGGTTCATGGCGAGTACCGTCATTTGAAGAGGCACAGGGACCTGGCCATCGAAATGGGCATACCAAAGGAACGCGTGATTATCCTTCATTCGGGGGATGTTTTGACCATCTCAGAGGATAACGCTGCCGTTACCGGGAAGGTTCCCGCGCAGGGGATTCTGGTGGATGGCCTTGGCGTCGGTGATGTTGGGAATATCGTGCTGCGTGACAGACAGCATTTATCTCAGAACGGTCTTTTCATTGTTGTTGTGACGCTGGATCGTTACAACAATATGTTGCTGGCCGGACCGGATATCGTGTCGAGAGGTTTCGTTTATGTCCGGGAGAATGAACAGCTCATGGAGGCGGCGAAGAATGTTGTGAGAGATACGCTGGAGCACTGTGCCTCCAAAAATATAACGGACTGGACTAGAATCAAGACGGCGATTCGGGATGATCTGGGAGATTTTATCTGGAAAAAGATGAAGAGAAGCCCGATGATTCTTCCAATCATCATGGAGGTTTGATGATACAGTGATGGAAGCAGAGGAGAAAGAGAACTGTCTTTTCCCGGATACGGAAAAGATATTGGAAAAAACAGAAGAGCTGACAGCGATGATATGCCGCTCAGACAGCTATCAAAGATATATAAGACATCTGGACGCCTTGAAGGCACAGCCGGATGTATATCGCGAACTAAACAGATTTCGCCGGGAGAATATCGAACTGCAGATGGCAGATGACAGTGAAGAATATTATGAGAAGACGGAGGAATTACAGCTTCGCTTTAAAAATGTTCTGATGGAACCGGTTGTCATGGATTATCTGGCGTCTGAACAGAAGATATGCCGTATAATGAGAGACATCTACGACAAGATGGCACAGGAAGTCTATCTTGATCTGTCTTATATGGATGAATGATACGACACAAAAGGAGTAAACAACATGGTAGATAAAGTGATGCGAATCGTCATCAGAGTGTTATTTTATATTTTTGTTATACTCCTTCTCGTATATCTGTTTGTGCAGATGAAAAATATCGGATATCTCGTTTTTGCCGATAAGGCAAAGGATACGCAGACAGATTACAGTGAGATGGTGGTCAATATAGAAGAGGGGGAATCCCTGCTGCAGATCGGCAAGGATCTTGCCGCCAAGGATATCGTGGATAATCCCTACATTTTTGCATTGACTCTGCGGTGTATGGATGGATACGATGAGATTAAGGCAGGTTCCTATATCGTGAAATCTTCCGCGAAACCATCTGAGATTTTGGAGATATTATCAGGAGAGGGGGATCAGCAGACGGAATGATGGAGAGAGAGCGGGTTCTGGATTTCATCCGTTCATTTCAAGTGGACAGAGCTTCTGACAGCTTAAAGGCGATCGAAGTGGAGGCCCTTGCCACCCATGTCCCAATCATTCGAAAGGAAACGCAGGAGCTGATTCGAATAGTATTGAAAATGAAAAAACCGGAGAAGATTCTTGAAGTGGGTGCAGCTATAGGATTTTCTTCGGTTTTTATGGGTGAAAATACACCGGAAGGAACCAAAATAACAACGATAGAGAATTATCCGCCCCGAATTGAGCGGGCGAAGGAAAATATAGCCCTGGCCAGGATGGAAGGGCGCATCACTCTTCTGGAAGGAGACGCCGCGCAGTGGCTGAAAAAACTGGAAGGGGAATATGATTTTATATTTATGGATGCGGCAAAGGCGCAGTATATTCATTTCCTGCCTGATGTGATCCGACTGCTTTGTCCAGGCGGGATTCTGGTCTCAGACAATGTGCTTCAGGACGGAGATATTTTTGAATCCCGATATGGGATTCGGCGCAGAAACCATACGATACATACGCGTATGAGAGAATATCTGTATGCCCTGACACATTGTGACGCGTTGGATACCGTGATTCTGGAAACGGGAGACGGCATGACGATCAGCGTGAAAAATGATGAGGAGACTGACAGAGTTGGAAAC
>JAJQDO010000108.1 GCA_021202175.1 Clostridiales bacterium
AATGACGGCAGTGATTCCGACGAGGATGAAGGCGACAGCGGCAACGATTCCGGCGAGGACGAGAATAATGACAACAAAGATGGTAATCAGGAAGGGGATAAATACCCTCACTATGATGACCATGACAGAGATCCAGAACATAACAAAAAATAAAAAGCCCGGAATCAGTCTTTATAATTCTTAATGACTGTTTCCTGACTTTCAGGTTATTATCGGGGCAAGAATCAAGAAGCGGTTCCTGCCCCTTTCTCATATCTAACAGCAAATATATTCTCGTTTCCTTTTTATTCTGCCCCGACGTATGGATATAACCTGGCTTCAAGTCTGCTTCGAAATTTAATTCCGATTCCGCCCACGACGTATGGATATAACAGAAAGAAGACGATTTGCCAGGCAGCCTTTCATTCTGTCCCAAGGCGTATAGATATATAATAGACTACATTTCCTTATTCCTCGCACTCATAGCAGTCATCCATATCCAGACTCCCCATAGATTCAAAAGGATTCCCGTAGTCCTCCGTATAATACCATGCTTGTGTATCGTCATATCCACAAATAGTTACGGTACTGTCAAAAGCGTTCTTACCAATATATTCCACAGAAGAAGGTATGGTGATTTTCTCCAGGTTAGTGCAATCTTTGAACGTTTCATAATAAATCTGCATCAGAGTATCCGGCAGGCTCACTGACTCCAAAGACGTGCAACCATAAAAAGCTCCGCTGCCCACCAAAGTAATGCCTTCCTCGATGATTACATGGGTAATGTCATCCGCCTGTTCTTTCCATGGCGCATCCCACATTTCACCGGTTCCACTGATGGTAAGGGTTCCGTCTTCATCCAGATTCCATTGTATCTCGTCGGAACTCTCCGGGTCTTCATCCGTCTGATCTTCCCCCGTTCCATTAATAGTTCCATCATACTCCAATTCATCCAGGCCTGCTACCACACTTGCGCTCAGAAATGTTATATTATTATTCTGACAATACAGATAGGACAAGTTTTTGTTATTGCTGATATCCAGTTCAGTCAGTCGGTTATTGCTACAGCCGAGATAATATAATTCTGTACATCCACTCACATCCAGACTGGTTACTCCATTATAGTCACAGGCCAGCATTCCCAATTTCGTATTGTTACTGACATCCAGATCCGACAATTGGTTGTAACTATAACTCAAGGTCTCCAAAGCAGTATTGTTGCTGACATCCAACTCTGTCAATCCGTTAGAATCGCACCATAAAGTTTCCAATTCCGGATTATTGCTCACATCCAGACTGGTCAGTCTATCGAAAGAGCAATCCAATGATTTTAATTTCGTATTATTGCTGACATCCAACTCCGTGAGTTCCATCCGACTACAATTCAATTCTTCCAGTGCTGTATTCTGGGTGACATCTAATTCTGTAATATCCGTTTCATAACAATTTAAATAGGTCAATTCTTCATTGGCACTGACATCCAACTCTGTCAGATCTGTATCCCAACAACATAAATAGGTCAGGGCTGTATTTTGACTGATATCTAACGCAGTGATTTCCGATTCACAGCAGTCTAGCCATTCCAAAGCAGTGTTATGACTCAAATCCAACTCACCCTCGATATAAGATTCTGTACAATTGAGTTCTTTTAATGCAGTAAAATACTCTATGCCCACAAGAGAAACAGCATCTTCAAAATCCACGACATCAATTGATGTTACTCTTTCAATCTCTTCTGGGCTTAACTGTTCATCCCCGTCTTTATCAATATCATCGCAGACATACTGGCGAAATTCTTCATCAGGAAAATTTGTCTCATCTATAGCTATGTATGAACTCGTCTCCTGTTCCGATTTTTCCGCCATGTCCTCCGTATCTTCCATCTCTTGTATATTTGCTGTATCTTCCAGCATTTGTGTATTTCCCTGCGTATTATCTGTATTTGCACAGGAACACAACATCGCTGTAGCGAAAACGATTGCTGCCAGTATGGCTGTATATCTTTTTATCATAATAATCCCCATTCTGCCGCTCTTTGGTTGGCGGCACAAATAGTAATGAAAATGTATTTTTCACACTACCTTCTTACTTTCCGATGCCGTTTTGCAAAGCAACAAGCCAATCATTTGAAAAACATTTTCTCTTTCTACTTATTATCATCACCCCTCCACCGGCGTCAGATAGTGGAGCATTACCCAGCCTTCCTGTCCTTCGTAGGTAGTCTTTCCCCAGCCATTTTGAAACTCCTCCATCACAAGCTCCGTGTTCTCCGGCACCTTGCAAAGGCTTTTCGCCGTTTCTCCTGGCTGCTCACGGAAATTAATCTCCGCAGCGGAACTTAAGGTTTCCACCTTCCAGGTTGACACCGGATAGCTTCCCATAAGGTACATGTTAATCCACACAGTCCTTCCATTTTCTTCCAACTCACCACAGCCGTTTTCCAGTGTGAGAACAGTAAATTCTGTGCCATAAAGGATTCCTTCCCGGGCGACAGCGGAGGAAGCCGTCGGTTCCTCATATCCACTTATTCCTTTGTCAGCAATGGTATTCATGTAAACCGTGTCGCCCTCACTGATATAACAGGCGTCCTCGGAAATGTAATTCAGATATTTCGTATTCAGCCATCCTTCCAGTCCACAATATGACACCCTGGCCCAAAGTTTTTCCTCATAATATTCAGAAGTGACAACTTCACAGCATTTCCCTTCCGGGATAAATGCTGTCTGAAAGGTGCTTCCCGCTTCTTCATAAATGGGAACACCATCCAGAGAATTGCTCTTGATCGTACACCACGTCCCGGTGCGCGCCAGTTCCTGCGTTTCTTCGCTTCCTTCGCCACCCGCACTATCTGTACTGTTTTTCTGAAACTTTGTCACTACATTTTTTTGCATGTAGCCATATGTCCCATAAAATGTAATCAGCAGGAGGACGACAGCCAACAACTGAACAACCGTATGGATTATTTTTCTTTTCCCTTCCGATATCTGCATTTTCATATCTCTTCTCGTTCCTTTACAATCCTTTACATTTTTCAGAGACTTTTACTCCTGCACATTTTAAGAAAATATACCGGTTGTAAAATCTCGAAATGATTCATACTGAATCATTCATCACAAGTTTACTCTTCAACCTCATAAATCTCCGTCACGCTGTACACTTCATAAATCAGGTTATTGTCTGTCATAATCTCGTCCACAATTTCTGTCTCGACGGTCTGATTTCCCGACAGACCAAGCATTTTGGAAATATTTTTCTTTCCCTTTGTGATGATGTATACATTGTCCTGCAAAAGGAATTCCGACCCCAGACTTTCGGTACCGATTGCCTCCAGCTTTTCTTCGTAAAGTGGGGAATAGGCAACCCAGGATCCAGACAATATCCAGTTTCCCTGTTTCATATCATCCGAAGGTCTGGATGTCTTGCCAAAGCTGGTTGTGTCGAGTATATAATAAGAATCCTGTCTTTCCCCACAATAGGATAACACCTGCGCCTTATCCGCGCCATACTGAAGATTGTATTCCTGCGTTCCCACTACTTCCGTAATCGTGGCATCAAATGGCTCTGCTTGCAAAAACACGATCAGAACGATAATCTGCAGAATGACCGGAATATGGGTAAATGGATTATCTCTCCACTGCCACAACAGCTTGCATACAAGCAACAGGCCCACGCAGAACATTAAAAGCCGTATGGTCTCCTCCACCCTCTGCGGGAATCTTCCGTTCATGGCAAGGTACACCCACTCCATGGCCATGACAGCCAGCATGGAAAAGATACGCAACAGGTTGCGGATACTCTCCGCAATCTTCTTTTTCCAGCAAAACAATACCGTAATAAGGAATACTGGTATCAAAAGCAAACAAAAATAAAAAGAAGCATTTTTTAATTCCGTACTGGTCTGGTTTTTCTTCAGTAAATATTTCCGGGCTTTCTTCACCGCCTTTTTTATGCTTTTCCATAGGGAAGACTGGCCGGTGGATGACTGGTTCTCTGATATCCCGTCTCCAGATGTTTGCGTTTCTGCTGTCATTTCCTCCGATATCTGATTTTCGGATGCCGCTTCCTGCGCTTTCACATACTCATAGGTCTCCTCCACCCATGACGTCTCGAAAGCATCCACCAGACAATACGTATAATTTGCCATGGCATAACTGGCATTTTCGTTAATGCCCAGAGATTCATAGAAATCTTCATTACTTTCATACTCCGGAAACCCGACATAATCCTGCAGATAAGCCCTTTCGTGATTATAGATATAATATTGCTGCCAGCCCTGGGAGCCATACATCTGGTTATTCAGGAAGACGAGTCCGGCAAATAACACTCCTACAAAGGAAAATACCACCCACGGTTTTACAGAGCGAAAAAAATGAATATGATATTTCAGCACCAACTCAATCAAGAGAAATGGCAGTACCATATAAAAACACGGTTTTCGCAGGCACCAGGAAGACGCCAGGAAGATTCCCAGCAACAGCAGATTCCAAGGGCGCCATGCCTCCTCCTTGCGCTCCAGTCCAAAAAATAACAAGCCCATGCATCCCATAAAAGCCGCCGCCGTAGAAAATGTCATTTTAGAAAAACATGGAAGCCACAGTGCCATGAATCCTACATCAAACAGGATACAGAGCAAAATCCGATTATATGTAAAATAATTTAAAATCCGAAATAGAACCGCCGTGAGAGCCAGGATTTCCAATATCACGATTACGCCTATGTACCAGTTCAAATCAGAATATTCCGCCCCGCCAATACGCACGGTCGGATTCTTTTCGTATAAAAATTTCATGATAAATGACAGGGGATAGCGGATAAAAATCGCATGTCCATCCGGGCTTCCCGTGTATGACCCGTCCAAAATCTGCGCAATGGCCGCATCATCATTTACCTCATAAGAAAAAGGAATCTCCTGACAGACTCTCAACATCAATGGGATGACAGCCACACAGGACATCAGAAGATCCAGGAGCAGATTCCAGATGCGATACCAGATACTCTCCTGACTCTTTTCTTTCCATTGTTTGTATTTTTTATAGGATGAAATAAGTGTTCCCTATTTTTTCGATTCTTCCATGATTGTTTCCTTTTTTAATATTTGAGAGTTGATAATTATAACTAACGATA
>JAJQDO010000317.1:0-881 GCA_021202175.1 Clostridiales bacterium
CGGGCTTTCCGGCTTTATCAAAGGTATCAGGCGAGAATATGCACGAAAAACGATTCAGATAGGAGCAGATAAGCCATTTCGGATCGGCAGAAGCCATACGGATAATGACCTGGTGATTAATAACGGGAAGGTCAGACGGCATCAATGCACCATCACCTACGATTACAGACTTGGCGGAAGATACATCGTCAAAGTTTTATCTTCCAACGGCATTTATCTGGCCAATGGGGATCGGCTGCCGAAAGAAGAGAACGGCATCGTCCTGGCTCCGGGCACGATCATTTATATCGGAAACGAGGAAGTTTCCTTTGAACTGAGAAAAGGAAAGAGCATGGTATAAAAATAGTATGAGCTGCCGAGATGAGACTCAGAGTACGGGCATGGATGTTCGGGAGTTCGATCAGAAGTAAGAAGAGGATACGTTATGGAAAAAAGTATGAGACAGCAGCGGTGTCTGGGGTGCATGAAAATGTTTCCGCTGGAGTATGATATCTGCCCGCACTGTGGATACCAGGTAGGTACGCCGCCGGAGGAAATGTACCATCTGCAGCCGGGGACCGTGCTTCATGGAAAATATCTCATAGGAAAGGTACTGGGATTTGGCGGTTTCGGGATAACCTATGTCGGCTGGGATGAAAAACTCTGCCGGAAGGTAGCCATAAAAGAGTATCTGCCTGGAGAATGCTCCACCAGGATTCCTGGAAGCATCATGATCACCGTTTTTGAAGGAGAAAAAGAAACACAGTTCAAGAAGGGAATCGAAACATTTCTTGATGAATCGAGAAAGCTGATGCGCTTTCAGGACCTTCCGGCTATCGTAAAAACCTACGACTGTTTTGAAGAAAACGGGACGGCTTATTTTGTCATGGAATGCCTGGAAG
>JAJQDO010000317.1:891-5096 GCA_021202175.1 Clostridiales bacterium
GTGAACTGCTGGGAGAAGACGGAAAGATGAGCTTTGAGGATGCTTTGCATATCATCCAGCCGATTCTCCGGGATCTGAAAAAAGTACATGAAACCGGATTTATCCACAGGGATATCGCGCCGGATAATATTTTTATCACAAACGAAGGGGAGGCCAAGCTTCTGGATTTCGGTTCGGCCAGATATATCGCGCTGGCGCAGAGCAAGAGCCTGAGCGTCATCATCAAAACCGGCTATGCGCCGCCGGAACAGTACCAGACCCACGGCAACCAGGGAACCTGGACAGATGTCTACAGTCTGGCGGCGACCATGTACCGGATGATAACCGGGATTCCTCCGGAAGACGCCATGGAACGGATCGCCGAGGATCATCTTCAGGCGCCCTCCAGGATGGGCGTCTCCATACCAAAAGACCAGGAGACAGCCATATTAAATGCATTGAATACGAATGTGGGCAGCAGAACGAAGACTCTGGAAGATTTTGAAAATGAGTTACTGTCCAAAGTGGCGGTCATCCGTCAGAAGGATGGAAAAAAAGAAAAGAAGAGTTCCGGGAAGAGAACGTTGTTCAGTATGATAGCAGCGGCGGCGGTGATTCTCCTCATCGGAGGAGCCTGACTGTTTGCCGTCGTGGCTGTTCACCTCGGTGGTATTTCTCAGACCGGAAGAGAGATAGATTACAGCACAGGGCTGATCGGCAATTATGTAGGTTATGTTTATGACGATGTTGTGGAAGCCGCGACAGCAAACGGAATAACGCTTGAGATTATAAATACCAGCAATGAAGCCAACGGCGAGGAATTATCCGATGACACCATCGGCAAGATTCTGGAACAGTCGCCGGCGGCGGGATCCTCTGTGGAAGACAGCGACGGAACCATTCAGGTTGTCGTCAGTGCCGGCACGAAAAAGGTGAAGGTTGGTGACTATGTGGGATATTCTTTCGAAGATGCACAACAGACGGCAGAAGACAAACACATCAATCTGACGGAAGAAACGATGACAGAGGATGCTGCAGAGACAGCAGATACTGTGAGTAATATCATACCGGGATACGTTCTGACCCAGTCCGTGGAAAGCGGGGAAAAAGTACCGAAGGATTCTACCATGACGGTTACCGTGTCTTCCGGTAATATATTATCGATAGATATAAATACGACATTTTCCATGCCCTCACTGATTGGAAAAACCTTTGCAGAAGCGCTGGAGACCGCGGAAAAGAAAGGCTTTTATATCGGTATAGAAGGACACGAGTACAGTACGACGCAGAAAGCCGGAACCATCTGTGCCCAGTCCGTGAAATCGAAGACGACGGTAGGCGGCGGGACGGAGGTTCTCCTCACCATCAGTGATGGACCGGAACAGATGACGGTGCCGGATGTGGTCGGCAAGGAACTCGAAGCGGCCAGAACGGCCTTAAGTGCACAGAAACTGGAAGTATCCGTGGATTACGCCTATAACGACGATTATGGCAGCCAGTACAGCAGCGGTCAGGTCATGACGCAGAGCATCGATGGCGGCGAAACCGTCGATGAGGGAACGACAATTACACTGATCGTCAGCCAGGGATCCAAACCGGTGGCGACAACATCGCAGAAGAAGAGCACCAGCGGATCGAGCAGTAGTGGCAGTTCTTCTGGCAGTTCGAGCAGCGGTTCCTCCAGCAAAAAGTCGAGTTCGAGTGATGATTCGATTGATTACGATTCTTTGGATCGGGTGAATTAGAAGAAAGCTGCGAAGCTACAGTTTTGAATTTTCGGAGGAAAACGAGAGAAGGAACTTTGATGCAACACAGAAACCGGAAGAGCTTATTCTGTGGGGTAAACATCTTCCGGGTGACTGGTGGGAATAGATGTGACAAAGTATAAAACCGAAAGAGAGAAGGGATGATATGAAGAAGGTATGGCTGAACAGGCTATTTGTCGGCATTATATTTGGATTGATGCTAATGCTGCCGATGATAGGAAAGACGACCATAATGGCTAAGGCAGAGAGTACAGACTTGGGTGTGGTCAGCGTGATTAATGCGAAAAACACATCTAGTGGAATTAAAATCACATGGAATAAAGTACCTGGTGCCAGCGGTTATATACTTTATCGAACAGCTTACCCAGGTAATGATATTATAATAGAAACGTTTAAAATTTCAGGGGGATCAAAGGTTAGTTATATCGATAAAAGTACTAAGAATGGGGTCAGATATTCATATGATGCCATCGCTACCAAGGGTGATATAGCAGGACTGGAAGGTGATGCCGCTTATATAGTGAGAGTAACAGATGTTGAGTTGACATATGTAAAAAACTTATCATCAAGGGTCTTAAAAATCAAATGGTTGAAGAACTCTAAAGCAAGTGGGTATCAAATTTATTGTTCTACATCAAAGAAATTTAAAAACAATACCGTTAAATACACGGTTCAAAAATCAGGCAAGAATGTATGTAAGTTTACAAAAATGAAAACCGGGAAAACATATTACGTGAAGATTCGTGCATACAAAACGGTTAGCGGAACGAAAAGCTACAGTGCCTGGAGCAAAGTTAAAAAGGTAAAGATAACGAAGTGATAGATACAAGATGCGCGGAGAAAGCATATGCGGAGGAAAGAGGATGAACGTCAGATGTATGGGATGCATGGAGGAGTATGACTCTGGCTATGACATCTGCCCCCATTGCGGATACTGGGCAGGAACTTCAACGGAAGAGATGTACCATCTGAATCCGGGAACGGTGCTGAATGGAAAATATATAGTGGGAAAAGTACTGACCGGCTCTGACGATTCTGAGATTACATACATCGGATGGGATGATAGACTGCATCGGAAGGTGACGGTCAGGGAATATCTTCCGAAGGAATGTTCTATGAGGATTCCCGGAAGTAAGGAGATAACGGCTTACCGGGGAGAATGGGAAGAACAGCTAAAAAAAGGGGTCGAAACATTCATCGCGGAAGCGAGAAAACTGATACGATTCCAGGATCTTCCGGTGGTTGTCAGAGTGTATGATTGTTTCGAAGAAAACGGAACAGCCTATCTTGTCATGGAACATCTGGAAGGCAGGACGCTGGAAGAGTGGCTTGGGAATGGCAGGCAAATGAGTATGGAAGAAAGTTTGAAACTCTTACAGCCCCTTTTCGAAGATTTAAAACGATTCCATGCCCAAGACTGCATTCATGGGGATATCGCGCCGAATCATATATTTATCACAGAAAATGGCAGTATAAAGCTGTTAGATCTTGGTTCTGCCAGACATGTTGCTCTGGCATAGGACAAAAGCCTCCGGGTTATCATAAAGTCGGGTTATACACCGCCGGAGCAGTATCAGAATCATGGGAATGCCGGCAGCTGGACGGATGTCTATAGTCTGGCAGCGATCCTGTACCGGATGCTGACCGGAATCGTCCCGGAAGATGCCATGGAGCGGATGGACGATGATTATCTGCAGCCCATATCCAAATTGGCAGTGTATATTTCAAAAAATCAGGAAAAGGTCATCTTTCATGCCTTAACCTTATCTGTGAAAGATAGAACGCAAACCATAGAAGAGTTTGAGAACGAATTAAAATCTCAAAAGGCAGGCAGGCAGCCGAAGAAAGAACCAGAAGATAAAAAATCTTATGGAGGCCTGTTCTTTGGTGCCGGAGCAGGTATCATCATTATCGCAGCCGTTGTTATCGGATTTTACATTATGGGAAACCGCTCCTCGACGAAAACCACAGTGGATGCGGACAATAACGGACGGTCAGTTACGGACAGCTTTTCGTTGAATCCGGACAATTCCGATGACGGGGAGGCGGGGGAAGCTTCACAAATAATCGTACCGAATCTGATTAATTATGATAAGGATACGGCCGAAGCTGTCGCACAAGGGCAAGGATTTACATTGAATGTTGTGGATACGGAGAACAGTACAGAAATAGAAAAGGGAAAGATCATCTCCCAGTCACCGGAGGCTGGAGTAAGCTCTTCCAGTGGAAATATCAACGTGGTAGTCAGTGCCGGAAAAGATACCGTTGCACTAACAGAGAACCTGCTGGGATATGACAGTCTGGACACCTTAAAATCGGATGGTTTTATTCTGACAACTGAAGAGACGAAAAGCTATCTGATCCCTGGCTATGTTGTATCAATAGAAAGAAACAGCGGAACAGATGATGAAGATAATAATGAAGATCATACTGTGGAAACAGGAGATCAGCTGCCGGAAG
>JAJQDO010000217.1:0-21567 GCA_021202175.1 Clostridiales bacterium
ACCTGCTGGCGAAGCTTCTGCAGGGAAAAGGATTCCTCATAAACGTTCTCGCCATTAAAATAATAGGAGCCGGAAGTTGGCTTTAACAGGCCGTTGAGATGTTGCAGCAGCGTGGACTTACCCGAGCCGGTATGTCCGATCATCGCTACATATTCTCCCTTTTCCAGAGAAAAGCTGATGTCATGGATGGCATCCTGCTTTTCCTCCTGCCATTGATCTTTATATTGATAACTCAGATGTTCTAACACAATTCCCATGACGCGCCTCCTGTCAGTCAGCACACTCTTTTCATCATCAGGTTACATTCATCTGCCATCCAAAATCAACCAGATTGCAAAAGACTCTCTTTATACACCAAACAAATACTATGAATCAAAATGTATCAAATAGTGTTCCAGGTCGTCCTGCGTCTCTATCGATTCTGGAATCCCCATGCCTCCCTGCCTTAACAGACAGATCAATTCCTGTTCAAAAGGAAGAAAAATCCCATAGTGTTTCAATTCCGGCGCATATTGCCAGATAACAGCAGGCGTCCCTTGTAAAGCAATCCGACCCGCGTCCATGACATATAAATAGTCGGCGTCTTTTACTTCATCAATGTGATGGGTGATATAGATAACCGTGATTCCTTTTTGTTGATTCAGATATCGGATTGCTTCCAGCACATCCTGCCGACCTTTGGGATCGAGCATGGCCGTCGGCTCATCAAACACGATACATTCCGGTTCCATGGCAAGTACCCCCGCGATGGCAACCTTCTGTTTTTGCCCGCCGGAGAGGGCATTCGGGGAGCAATCTCTGTAAGCGCTCATTCCCATCGCCTCCAGCGATTCCGCGATTCTGCCCCAAATCTTCTCGGAGGGGACTCCCAGATTTTCCGGACCAAAGGCGACATCTTCCTCTACCACATTTCCCACAATCTGATTATCCGGATTCTGAAAAACCATCCCCGCTGTTTTTCGTATGGGAATGATGTTTTTCTCTTCGGCGGTATCCATCTTCTTAATATAAACCGCTCCTCCTGTAGGCTGTAGCAGGGCGGTCAACTGTTTGGCAAGCGTTGATTTCCCAGAGCCGTTATGTCCTAAGATTCCGACAAAATCCCCCTGTTCAATGGAAATGGACACATCGTTGAGGACTGTTTTTTCCACAGCCTCTTCCTGGTCCTGCACATAATTTTTATATTTAAAAACGAGCTTTAATGTCTCAATAATTTTCATCTGAATATACCTGCTGCGATAATCTGGTAGTCACGCTTCCTTCATTAAAATCAATACGAGCCACATTTATGGATACATCATATAATTTAAGATGATTCTCAAAAACCTAATCTGATATATAATTATTTTCCAAAAATAATATGATGCGAAGTTATCTCCAAAAAAGAAAAAAGGAGACCGTAACAACAATCTCCTTCTTTTTCTTATCATAATCGACTTGTTTCAATACAGAAAAATATCAAAAATCCCTATACTAACTCAAGAATAACTTCCAGAGCAGCATCGCCCTTACGCTGTCCAACCTTGATGATTCTGGTATAACCACCATTGCGGCCTGCATATTTAGGACCATATTCGTCAAATATCTTCTGTGGCAGGTCTACCTTCTTCGTATTAGCCTTTCTGCCTTTCTGTTCTGTCGGAACTTCCGTTACAGGATATAAGAACTTTAACATCTGGCGTCTCGCGTGAAGCCTGGACGGAAGATCTTTTTTGATTTCTTTCTCAACAGTATCATACACTGTTCTCTTCTTGCCATCGACAACTTCTTTCACTCGCTTGCCATCTTTATCTTTTCTGGCTACTTTAGCCTGAACTTTGACTACTTCGAAGTTATCTCTTTCTTTTACGCCAAGAGCAATCATGCTTTCCGCAATCTTGCGGACTTCTTTTGCCTTTGCTTCTGTTGTGCGAATCTTTCCATGGTAGAGCAGCTGCGTAACCTGATTACGCAATAACGCTTTTCTCTGATTGGATGTTCTGCCTAATTTTCTGTACTTTGCCATTTTTATGGACCTCCTGTTCATTTTTCGCCGTGCTTACTTCACCTTCAGCCTGGGCGGGTCTATATCTATTACTCTTCACTATTATTGAGAGAAAGCCCCAGTTCTTTTAACTTCGCCAGCACTTCCTCTAATGATTTACGTCCGAGATTACGAACCTTCATCATATCTTCCGGTGTCTTATTCGTCAGTTCTTCTACCGTGTTGATTCCTGCTCTCTTCAGGCAGTTATACGAACGGACGGATAATTCCAGTTCATCAATGTTCATCTCCAAAACCTTATCAACCAGATCCTGGGCTGTCTCGACCATGACTTCTGCTGCCTTGGCATTTTCCGACAGATCGATAAACAGATTCAGATGTTCACTCAGAACTTTCGCCGCAAGGCTGACCGCTTCATCTGGCGCCAGAGTACCGTTCGTAAACACATCTAATGTCAGCTTATCATAGTCAGTAACCTGACCGACACGAGTGTTTTCCACAGTGAGATTCACTCTCTCCACCGGCGTATAGATGGAATCGACCGCGATCACATCGATGGACTGATCTTCTGATTTATTCTTATCTGCTCCAACATAGCCTCGACCATTAGTAATCGTCAATTCCGCCTCAAAATGGCTGTCAGCACCACCGCTCAAGGTAGCGATGACGAGATTCGGATTGACAATCTCTATATCTCCATCCACCTGGATATCCGCAGCTGTGACAACACCTTCTCCGCTGTATTCGATGAAAGCGCGCTTCGGCTCGCCAGATAAACTGTTATTCTTTATAGCCAGTTCTTTGATGTTCATAATGATTTCAGTAACATCCTCTTTTACTCCGGGAATGGAACTGAACTCATGCAGGACGCCTTTAATCTTCACTGCACTGACAGCAGCCCCCGGCAGTGAGGATAACATGATTCTTCTTAAGGAGTTACCTAAAGTTGTGCCGTAACCTCTCTCCAATGGTTCCACCACAAAGCGACCATATTTATTGTCTTCTGAAATTTCTGCTATTTCAATTCTTGGTTTTTCGAATTCAAACACGAATGGGACCCTCCTCCTGGACAAACTCAACTTCATGACATATATATCAAACAGAACTCTTCTGAATAAGACTTGCCATCGCATCAGCTGGCAGTCTGACATATACCCCATAAGATACCACAATTGAATGCCTGGAAAAACCCGGCATCCAATTGGAAGAATCATTAATTATTTGGAATATAACTCGACGATCAATGTCTCATTTACCGGAACATCAATCATGTCTCTTGTAGGAAGTTCTTTCACTGTTCCTTTATAAGTTTCCAGATCAGCGTCCAGCCATGCAGGTACTAAGATGCCATCGGTTGCTTCGGCGATATCTTTGTATCTCTGCATCGTCTTTTTGTTCTCCTTCACTTCGATCACGTCTCCGACGCTCACTCTATAAGAAGGAATACTTACACACTTGCCATTCACAAGAATGTGTTTGTGTCCGACAATCTGTCTTGCTTCTTTTCTTGTTCTCGCAAATCCCATACGGAAAACGATATTGTCCAGTCTGGTCTCCAGAAGAACCATCAGGTTCGGACCAGTAAGACCTTTCATCCGCTCTGCCTTCGCATAATAGTTTCTGAAAGGTTTCTCTAAAACACCATAGATAAATTTCGCTTTCTGCTTTTCGCGAAGCTGAAGGCCGTACTCACTGACCTTTCTGCTGGAGCGAACTAACTTTCTGTTTGACTTTTTACTAACGCCCAAATAGATAGGATCCATATCTAAGGATCTGCATCTTTTCAGGACCGGAGTTCTATCAACTGCCATTCTAACTTACCTCCTATCAGACTCTTCTTCTCTTTGGCGGGCGGCATCCATTATGTGGTACCGGAGTAACATCTTTGATGCTTGTGACTTCAAGTCCGCATGCCTGAAGAGCACGAATCGCTGCCTCTCTGCCTGAACCTGGTCCCTTAACCATAACTTCCACAGTCTTTAATCCATGTATAAGCGCAGCTTTTGTCGCTGCCTCTGCAGCCATCTGTGCAGCATATGGTGTGGACTTTTTAGAACCTCTGAAACCCATCTCTCCTGCGCTGGCCCAGGAAAGAGCATTCCCTTCGGAGTCAGTTAATGTAACAATTGTATTATTGAAAGATGACTGAATGTGTGCCTGTCCATGCTGAACATTCTTTTTCACGCGCTTCTTTGTCACCTTTTTAGCGACTTTCTTTGCCATTGGTGAAACCTCCCTGTAGGATCTTAAATCATCAAAAATACTTAATATCTTTCTAAAAATCTCTATACTTCCACAAGACTTTCACAAGATCACGTGAATGTGAAATCATGCAGACATAAGGATAGTGTGAAAATAAATCCCACACTTATTTCTTCTTATTCGCAACTGTCTTTCTCGGACCTTTCCTTGTTCTGGCATTCGTTTTAGTCTTCTGTCCGCGAACCGGAAGTCCTTTTCTGTGACGGATTCCTCTGTAGCATCCAATCTCCTGCAGACGCTTAATGTTCATCGCAACCTCACGGCGAAGATCACCTTCTACCATATAATCTGTATTGATGACCTCGCTGATCCGACGAACTTCATCATCCGTCAGGTCGCGTACACGTGTATCAGGATTAACGTTTGCTGTCTTAAGAATCTTATTTGCACTTGTTCTGCCAATGCCATAAATATAAGTAAGACCAATCTCTACACGTTTTTCTCTAGGTAAATCGACACCCGAAATACGAGCCATGTGTGCACCTCCACTAATTATCTCATCCGAATCGATCCATCGTTACCGCAGTACGGTGAAATGACTAACGTGTCTCTCATCGAATCTATCTACAAAACTAAAAATACTTATAAATAATATCGGTAAACCTGTCGTCTACCGCAGCCGCTTATTAAAAATAATTGCCATGACGGTGGCAATGTCGTACATAGCCCCACTGTTCTTGCCGGACTTTTGTAACCAATGACACAACAAAAGAAGGCATCTTCCTTAATCCCCGACCGCCTTGGCGGTGCACAAACCAAGTCTTATCCCTGTCTCTGTTTATGTTTTGGATTTTCGCAAATGATTCTGACGGAGCCTTTCCGTTTGATAACTTTACATTTCTCACAGATCGGCTTAACTGATGCTCTAACCTTCACGATTATCTCTCCTTTCCAAAACGCTCGATGTCTATTATATCATTTTTCTATCTTAAAAGCAAGCATAAAAAAGCCGAAATCCGGCATTATTATGCGCTATTTTAAGCAAAAACCAACAAAGGCTTCCTGTCTTTCCCCAATTACTTATCTCTCCAGATAATCCTGCCTTTTGTTAAATCGTATGGGGAAAGTTCAATCGTCACCTTATCACCCGGCAATATCTTGATAAAGTTCATGCGCAGCTTACCGCTGATATGGCCAAGGACCTGATGACCGTTCTCCAGTTCCACCTTAAACATGGCGTTCGGAAGCTTCTCCACTACCTTTCCTTCTACTTCAATAACATCTGACTTCGACATACTATAATATCCTCCTGCTCAATTAATATGCTTTCCCACTTTTTTCACAGCTTTTCTGATCTGCATATCAGCATCTCCGGACTGCATGATAGCGGGAAAATCTTCCGCAGTCTTCTCAGAGCGAATCATCTGAATATGCTTCTTTTTCTTCATCTTTGGATTGGCAAGGCACCTATGGACGCCATCACATAATCCGACCATCTCGCCAACCTCACTTACGATCATATAAATCCTGCCCTTGTCATGACCGCAAAGGGACGTGGCAAAATAACCTAATCTATATTCTACCATAAATTTTCTCCGATACAAGTAATTTTTTGAGTAAATTCACGTTGCTATTCATTACCATTCACGGGTACGTGAACACTACTGCCATACACTCTCGTTTTCCATTGATTTTCACAGAACAACAGATTACAATATGCTTTCCTGCTCTTCCGGGTGCATGGTCAATATCTCGCATCCGTCTTCCGTAATGACGATCGTATTCTCATAATGAGCAGAAAGCTTTCCATCTCTCGTCACAACTGTCCAGTCATCGTCCATCCACCATACATCATAGGCTCCCGCATTGATCATCGGCTCTATGGCCAGCGTCATGCCCGGCTGGAGTCTTACTCCTCTTTTTCTGCGTACAAAATTCGGAATCTCAGGCGCTTCGTGTAACGAAGTTCCGATTCCGTGGCCGGTCAAATCGCGCACAACGGAAAAATGATTTTTCTCCGCACAGGTCTGGATACCGCGCGCAATGTCAACTAAATGTTTGCCTGGTTTCGCGTTTTTTATACCTTCAAAAAAGGACTCTTTGGTGACGTCCATCAGTTTCCTTGCTTCCTCACTGACCTCCCCGATGCCATGTGTCCTTGCCGCATCAGAATGATACCCCTTATAGATCAGTCCCGCATCCAGACTGACGATATCTCCATTCTTAATCCGACGCTTCTCGCTCGGAATACCGTGAACGACCTCATTGTTTACCGACACACAAATGGACGCCGGATATCCGTTATAATTTAGAAAATTCGGAATACATCCATAGCTTCGGATCATCTCTTCTCCCAAGCGGTCGATCTCTTTGGTCGTCATACCTTCCTTTAGTTCTTTCCCAAGCTCATAGTGTACCTTTGCCAGAAGCTGTCCAGCTGTCCGCATCAGTTCAATCTCATGGGGACTTTTTATCGTAATCGGCATCTTCGTCTCTCCTTACCATTTCCCATCTCACAACACAAAAAGCAAACAAAACAGGGCCGCCATCACGGCCCTGTTTTATCCATCATCCAAATCCTGTATGTACTTTAACCGATATGTGCTTATTCGTCAAGAACTTTTGTAATCTCTTCAAAGATAACATCTGCACCAGTCGTACCGTCTATGTTAAGAATGAGACCCTTCTTATTATAGTAGTCAATCAGCGACTGTGTCTGTTCATGATAAACTTCCAGCCTCTTCTTAACGGTTTCAGGCTTGTCATCATCACGAAGGATCAGCTTCTCTCCACAGTTATCGCAAACACCTTCTACCTTGCTCGGCAAATTAACGATATGATAGGTAGCTCCGCATCCAACGCATGCTCTTCTGCCGGACATCCTCTCGATAATAGCTTCATCAGAGATGTCAATATTGATTGCGTAATCAATCTTCTCGTTCTGATTATTCAGAGCATAGTCCAGAGCCTCTGCCTGCGGAATCGTCCGTGGAAAACCATCCAGAATGAATCCCTTCATGCAATCCTGATCCTTGATACGGTCAACCACCAGGTCGACAACCAACTCATCCGGCACCAGGCCCCCAGCATCCATATATCCCTTCGCCTTCTTACCCAGCTCGGTATTGTTCTTGATATTCATTCTAAAAATATCCCCTGTAGAAATGTGCGGAATGCCATATCTTGCCGCAAGCTTCTTCGCCTGTGTGCCTTTTCCTGCTCCCGGAGCGCCCAACATAATAATCTTCATAATCTTTTATCCTCCATATAATTGCATGTAAAAGCAAACGACTCATCGTCGTTTACACCGTGCTATCCGCAGACTGCACAAAAATCGCAATTCCTATACAATCAAAAGAAAATGTTCTCACTCATTCCCACATCAATATAAGATATCCCATTTTTATGCAAATCATACTTCCTAGTTAATAATTTACCTCTTTTTTCAAAAGAATACAAGCATTATTTGACGAAAATAAGCCCTTCAGACAACCTTGCAAAAATGTCTGAAGGGCCTATCTTTAAAAATAAGTCACTAAAATCACTTTATGCATAATATTTTATACGTCAACACGGTCCCTGTCCTCAAAAGAGTCTAAGCAGCAACGTCTTGTACGCAAAATATTTTATACAGCAACAATGTCTTGTATACAAAATATTCTATACAGCAACAATGTTCTTGGTAGCGATGATGTCAACGCCCGTACCTGCCACGTTCGGCACGATCACGTCACCGATCTTCACCGGTGCGTCCACGATTACCGGTTTGATCTCTTCGAGCGTCTCAAAAATCTTATCCTTCGGAATAACACTCTGCGTCTTCACAGAAACCGCTGCCAGATTGCCGCCGTTCACTCTGACGATGGAAGTCACCACACGCGTCGGGTTCGTCACTTCTTCTCTGGCATATTTATCTCCACGCGGGCAGGTATTTCCCGTAACATCTAATATCTCACCATTATCCATGGTCACTGTAACCTGACATCCCAGAGGACATCCAATACATGTTAACTCTCTTTTTTCCATGATCTATTACTCCTCCTCAATCTTTACTGTGATGGTTTCAAGGCCTTCAAACTCTTCCAGAGCTTTTTTCTTGAGAATAATCTGTTCCATCTCGCCAGGAGCCATAACCTGTTTCTTACGGTGCTGAACTCTCTCATCGTTAAAGTATACGCTGATATAACTATTCTTAAATACAGCGCCCACACGGAAACGAACGGTGAGCATATCAGCCATATTCTCAAGATGAATACTGGAAGGAACAGTGTAGCGTGCTCCCTGTACCGCATTGATCTTGATCACATCTTCAGATTTGACACTATCTTTTCCGTAACGTTCCTTTACATAAAGAGCAGCGTTCTTCCCGGCAATGCCCGCTTCCTCAGAAACATAGTCAACCAGATCATGTACGTGTAAAACATTACCGCAGGCGAAAACACCTTCGATATTCGTTTCCAGGCTTTCATCGACGATCGGTCCGCTGGTGATCGGACTGAGTTCCACCTGCGCCTGTTTGGATAATTCGTTTTCCGGAAGCATACCGCAGGATAACAGTAGAGGATAACAGTCATAATGAACCTCTGTTCCCGGAATCGGCTTTCTGTCCGGGCCAACCTCAGCGATCACAACGCCTGTCAGGCGGTCTTTGCCTTCGATATCAATGACGGTGTGGCTTAATTTCAGCGGAATGCCATAGTCATCCAGACACTGCACGATATTTCTCTTCAGGCCGCCAGAATAAGGCATAACCTCTGCCACTACCTGAACTTCCGCGCCTTCGAAGGTCATACGTCTTGCCATGATCAGGCCGATATCACCGGATCCAAGGATGACAACCTTCTTGCCTGGCATAAAACCTTCCATATTAACCAGTCTCTGTGCCGTACCTGCAGAGTAGATACCTGCTGGACGATATCCCGGAATATTCAGGGCTCCACGCGGTCTCTCACGGCATCCCATAGCCAGGACAACGGCCTTCGCCTGGTAAAGCACCATGCCTTCTTCGCGATTCATCACCATGACAACCTTCTCTTTGGAGATATCACAGACCATGGTATGTAACTTGTACTCGATGTTCAGCTCAGCCGCCTGATCGATAAAACGCGCCGCGTATTCCGGACCAGTCAGTTCTTCCTTAAATGTATGAAGGCCGAATCCATTATGGATGCACTGATTTAAAATACCACCAAGCTGATTATCTCTCTCTATAATTAAAATACTGTCGATTCCTTCTTTTTTCGCAGCGATTGCAGCAGCGAGACCCGCAGGGCCTCCGCCTACGATTATGACATCATATGATTTCATAGTATTATTCCTCACTTTCTTTCAAAATCCTAGTCTTCTTTGATCTTTCCTACTAACATATTGGAACCTTCACCCTTCTTGGTGATCTCTGTCATAGGAATGCCAAGTTCTCTTGAAAGAATCTCCATTGCTCTCGGAGTACAGAAACCAGCCTGGCAACGGCCCATGCCCTGACGGGTACGACGTTTCAGACCATCTAAAGATCTTGCTCCTAACGGACGATTGATCGCGTCAACAAGCTCGCCCTCCGTAACCATCTCACAACGGCATACGATAGCGCCATATCTCGGGTCTTTCTTAATCATCTCGTTCTTTTCTTCTATAGTAAGGTCTTCCATATGAGTGATGCCTTTACGTGTTGCAATAAAGTTCTCGTTCTTCGGGAAGTTATGTTTATCTTCGATCAGACCTACGATCATCTCTGCGATAGCCGGAGAACTGGAAAGGCCTGGGGACTCAATCCCTGCTGCATCGAAGAATCCCGGTGCGTCTGCGACTTCTTCTACGATAAATTCATGATTCTCTTCGTGGGCACGAAGACCGGCAAAAGAGGTGATGACCTTGTTCATCGGAAGACGGTCTTTGGTCAGGTGGCTGTTCGAAGCCTTATTCACCAGATCATCGATAATCTCCTGGGTCGTGTTCACACCCTCCTTATCCTCAATATCTGTCGCGGATGGACCTACAAACAGATTACCATGGATCGTCGGTGCTGTCAGGACACCCTTGCCCATCTTCCCAGGCAATGGGAATACTGTAGCGGAGAAATAATTGCCAAGCTCTTTATCCATCAGCAGATACTCGCCCTTACGAGCAACGATCTTCATCTTCTTTTCGCTGACCATATTATGCATCTTGTCCGCATATACGCCCGCCGCGTTCACAACAGCCTTCGTCTCAAAAGTGCCCTTGTTTGTTACAATTTCAAAATAGCCATCTTTCTTTACAATATCCTGAACCTCTGTCTCAAACTTAAACTCACAGCCGTTCACTGCAGCGTTCTCACCCATGGCGATCGCCAGGTTAAACGGGCAGATGATGCCGCCGGTCGGCGCATACAATGCCGCCACTGCGTTCGGCGTCAGATTCGGTTCCATGGCAAGAAGTTCCTCTTTTTCAACAATACGACATCCTGGGACGCCATTGGCCTCCCCCTGTGCAAGAAGCTGATCTAACTTCCCTCTCTCGGCCTCCACCGTACATACAATCAGAGAGCCGTTCATCTTCGTCGGAAAATCCAGTTCTTCCGACAACTGATACATCAATTCATTACCGCGAACGTTCAGTTTAGCCATCAATGATCCTGGTGTACAGTCATACCCCGCGTGAATGATACCACTATTCGCCTTCGAAGTTCCGGACGCCACGTCATCTCCCTTGTCAATGACGCACATATTCACCTGATACTTTGAAAACTCTCTGGCAGTACAAGTTCCGGTAACACCAGCACCAATTACAATAATGTCATACATGTCTTTCTTACCTCCATTTGCTTTGCCTGCAGGATGAAAGCCAGTGAACCATCCATTTTCTCAAATATTTCACAAATGCGTCAGTCGGGATCAGCCAGGCCTTTCTGAAGCGGAACTATTTTCGAAAACGGAACATGCCGTTTTATTATCGGATAAGGATAACTTACGGCAATTAGTCATATCCTTTGCATCACAGTCAACGTTTCACCTGATTATAGCATAAAGCATGTTAAAAATATAACAATTTCTGTGAAATATACAAATAGCACTGACTTCAACCACTTGTTTCTTACGTCACTATTGTACCGCATTTTCGGTTCATTGTAAATTATACATTTTCTACAAAATGACGAATAACGTTTCCTTGCCGCCTCATTTATAAGAATAATTTTTGTATAATGCGGCATATATTCCATACATATTTTTCATACTTTTCACAAATATCTATAAACAGAACTTGAGAACATTTGTAAAAATGGTTTTACAATTCACTGCAGAGTATGTACTGCTTTTTCATATCTGCCATCTCTTGTTATATTCGTTTCATCCACCAGATAAATCGGGCGGTTCTTTGTCTCAATATATATTTTTGACAGGTACTGTCCCAAAATACCAACGCAAAACAACTGGATGCCTGACACGAACATAATGATGCATGCCAATGACGGCCATCCGCTGGTCGGATCACCAAATACCAATGTTTTCACGATGATGAAGATAATCATCATCAGTGCTATAAAACAGAAAACCAATCCGGTCAAAGAAGCGATGACCAGGGGTATGGTGGAGAACGCGATAATCCCATCTAATGCATATATCAATAATTTCCAGAATGACCATTTCATCTCACCTGCCACACGTTCTACATTTTCGTATTCCAGCCATTTCTTGCGGAAACCGATCCAGCCAAATATTCCTTTTGAAAAGCGGTTCCTCTCCGGCATCCGCAAAATGGCATCCACTACTTTTCGTTTCATCATCTGGAAATCTCGGGAACCGTCAACGATGTCCATCTGGGACAAGTTATTCATGATGCGATAAAATAGACGCGCGAAAAAGGAACGGATCGGCGGTTCTCCTTTGCGGTCAATCCTTCTGCTTCCCACACAATCATACTGTTCTTCTACAATCAATCGATACATTTCCGGCAACAATGCCGGTGGGTCTTGCAGATCAGCGTCCATAATCGCCACATAATCGCCTCTGGCATATTCCAGGCCGGCATACATCGCTGCTTCTTTCCCGAAATTTCTGGAAAAGGAAATATAGAATACCCTATCATTCTGACGGCTCATTCCCTCCAATACAGCGAATGTATCATCGCTGGAACCGTCATTGACAAAAATATATTCGACATCCACCGGCATATCTCGCGTATACTTCTCAGCCTCTTCTATAAACAGCTGCAACGCCTGCTCTTCGTTATAAGCCAGTACGATGATAGATAACAATTCTTTTTTCATATAAACTCCTCATCAAGCTGTCGTACCCATGCTGCCATTTCTCCTTTTACCATACAGGAAGATCAACATGATCCAGCCAAGGAAAAAGAACCCGAATCCCGCCTCAGATCCTGGCGTCTGATAGGTCAGAACAATCTGATGTTCCCCTGTAGAAAGCAGCAATGCCATGAACATAGTATTGGCCTCTAACAGTTCAGTTTTCTTTCCATCCACATAGGCTGTCCACCCAGTAGAATAGGGGATAGACAGACATAATATTTTTTCCTCGGACAGGTTGATTTCCCCTGTAATCCGGTTCGTTCCAATCTCTATATTTTCCAGAACGTCTCCTTTTCGTTCTTCCACCTCATCAGCATAATCTTCAAGGGAATGGACATAAGCATTCAGGCTGTCCAGCGTGTATTCCCCTGTTTTTGGGAAAGTAATGGTAATATCACCGCTTTCTTCGGCACTCCACCCCAAATTCACATAATAATCCGTTCTGCCTTCATATCGTAAATGAGATGGTGTGATATAAGTTAATGATTTTTTTATAACGGATCCATCAGAAAGTTTATGGCTAAATTTTATTTTAATCTCCTTCGGAGACTGTTTTGAGGAATTATATTGCAATCCCTTCAACAAAAGCCCCGTCTCCTGTCCGGCCGTCGACTGACTGAGATGAATCGTAACCTTACTTTTCGCTTTTTTCACATCGAAGGTATATCCATCCCAGGTAACATGTTCTGCTTCCACAATCTCCCAGTCAACACTTTCCACATGATTCGTCAGAACAGCATCGGCATAGTCCTCTTTCTCCTCTTCCAGAAGAACGCTTTGCAGCAACGTATCCTCTTTTTCTATCTCATTGAGCTGCTCATAAGAATCTCTGTCAATATAAGAATCGTATGTATAGCCAAGAGGAAGAGCATATTGATTCTCATATACAATATACTTCTTCTCTCCATTCTCCGTGTCAACTTTGCAGCTGCCCGTTTTCTCGTAGCCATAAGGAACCGACGACTGATGCGCTTGATCGGTTACATAGTATTTTACACTAGCAAGTGTATTTAAAATGGTCCGGTCTTCCAATCCTTTATAATTATAATCCTGTCTCGTATCGAGGCCCATCTCGACGAAATATTGCTGTGGCAGACCGTCTGCCAGACTCCAGTAATAATTCGTGGAGGACAGTCCGCTTTGCAGGGTAGAATTCTTCTCGACCAGCGGCGCAGGCGCCGCATATCGATAAAAATCCTCTTCCTCTTCTACTACTTTTTTCAGGGCTCTCTCCGTCGACGCGACCAGATAATTCTTTACTGTCTCCACGGACTGAAAGTTTGTTACCTTATTCTTTCCATTTTCACCAAAACAATAATTCGCATTTATGCAGACAGAACCAAAAACCAGCATACAAAGCAATGGGACATATCGTTTTATGTATCGCTTTTTCTCATCCAGTCCGGCAATGAACATGATTCCCAATCCGGCGATCAGAAAACACAGAACATATAGCTGAAGGCTGCCAGTTTCTCCTTCTTTATATATTCCTGTAAACAACGCGGCTATCATAAAACATAAGGCAACGGCAGCGGCAACCAATTCCCCTTTCTTAAGAAAAAACATATGTTTCCATTCTGCGGAAACAATGCAGGCAACCAGCAGAGCGTACCCAAACATCCACCGATTTGACGCATAGGAAAAGCCATTCATAATCTTACCCGCGAGAGGAAGGCAGACAAAAACCGTCATGCATATAAATCTGACTTTCAATCCGGTGTATTTTCTCCGGTCCATAAACAAAAGGAAGATACAGAGTATTGCCACAAAAGAAAAACCCATTACCGTATGGGGATGAACAGCCCCCGGCGTTACAAAGGCAGAAAGTAATTCCTTATAATATGAGTTGTCATAAAGCAAGGAGACTGTCGACGAACCAGACGACCTTTCCGCACGCAAAAAAAGTCTCACTACCGGTATCAAGAGCGGCGCGCTCAAAAAGATGCCTGTCAAGGTATATACCGCAATCCGCAGGATATCCATAAAAATCTTCTTTATCATCCCAAATATCCCGCTGCCTCTATGTATCATGCATAAACGAATGATAACATAAATGATGACATTGCATCCCAGCAGATAAAAGAAATAGAAATTCGTAACAGCACTGACCACTACCATCCCAGTAAAAAGTACCGGCGATTGCTTTTTTAGAATCTTCTCTACCCCAAGAAGAAGAAGCGGCAGGTCAATCAGAGGATTTAAGAAAAACTGATGATGCATGCCAAAAACAAGCGTGTAGGATGAAAAAATATAAATAAACGCTCCAGCGAGTAGAGCGGAAAAAATACTGACCTTATCACTTATACCACTTGTATGTAACATCCCGCCTGCATCTTGCATCTCCAGCTGTATCACCATTTCAGGGAGAACCGGAGCCTCCCTAATACCGATATAAGAAGGCTTTAAATATCGATCCCAGGCAAAAAAAGAAAACGTCAATCCGGCAAGATACAGACGAGCCAAAACCATAGCGTCACAAAAGTCTACCATATTACGATCCGGCACAAACACGGAGAAGAGATTGAGCGGATCGCCAATAACATAGTAATGAAGTGTTGTCACAATATCACTTCCGTATCCTATGCATTCACTCTATAATGGAATATTCCATGTGCCATCCTCTATAATCCCTTTCACAATCTGCTGCAGCCAGTCAGAATAAAACTGTAAAGCGCGGATGTGCTGTGTCCAGCCATCCATATTCCAGACAAAGGAAGTTTCCGTTTTCCAAAAAAGACGAAACACAATCACACATATCACAGCAAATATTCCAGTATATAGAGCCAGATATTGAAAAAAATCTAACATTATCCGTCTTTTTACGTTCTGTCTTTCCAATCTCTTCATCTTTCCCGGTCTCCTACAAGATAAAAACATTACTACAAAGACCTCAAACTCGTACCAAACTATATTGCACGCAAAATAATATCATAACTTTTTCTGTTTCAGTCATATCATGGAATATGGTACGACAGAATGATACGCGATAAAGGTCACATTTTGTCACAATTATGATTATACCACGCTTTGCAAATATGGCAATATCTTGACTCAATCTGTAATATTATTGTAACATATAATATATTTATTAGTTATTATTTCATAAATTTTATATTTATTTCTCACGATGAATTATTTTCTCATTTAACATAATTTTGCTCTCGCAATAAGAAAAGAATGCGCGTCCATAGCGAAGCGTTTTGTTTTATATGAATAAAGTTTTCTATATAATAAAAAACCTGCCATCGACAAAGTAGTCAATGACAGGTTTTATTTCAATCCAAAGATTTATAACTGTGCGGTTGGATGGTCTGTCAGATTGCAACCACACAGTTAGAAAATTATTCAGTTAAAAATCCTGTATAATGCCTTACCAGCATCTGAGACTCAATCTGCTTGATCGTCTCCAGTACAACGCCGGCGATAATGATGATGGATGTTCCACCAAAGGAAACGTCCGCTCCGAAATATCCGTTAAAGAAAATCGGAATGAAAGCAACGATACATAATCCCACAGCGCCAATGAAGATAATATAATTTAAAATCGTAGTCAGATAGTCGATGGTCGGTCTGCCCGGACGGATTCCCGGGATAAAACCACCCTGTTTCTTCAGATTATTAGCAATCTCCATCGGATTAAAAGTAATCGATGTATAGAAATATGCAAATAATACTGTAAGAAGCAAATATACCACCAGACCGATGGTACGTGCCGGATGCTCCGGATCACACCAGTTAGACTGATTCAGGCAATTAAAGATGAATCCTGGGATTCCACCCGGATCAGCTCCGACGAGCTGTTTAATCACGAGCGGAAACTGTAACAACGAAGAGGAAAAGATGATTGGAATGACATTGGCTGTATTTACCTTAATAGGCAATACGGAACCTTGTCCGCCCACCTGTGTTCTTCCCTGTAATTTCTTCGAGTACTGTACCGGAATACGTCTCTCCGCATCATTCAAGAGAATCGTCAGAATAAAGGTGCCGATGATTACTGCAGCAATCACAGCAACAGCAATCACAATACCACCAATCTGCTTTCCCTCGATAAACTTCTGATACAGGCCATAGAAATCACTCGGAATTCGGGAAACGATATTGACAAGAAGGATAATAGATATACCATTTCCCACACCTTTATCTGTAATCTGTTCCCCGAGCCACATCACAAAGACTGCACCTGCTGTCAGACATACGATCATTTCGATTACGATCAATGGACCAAAATCAGATAAAAGACCCTGGCGGCCAAATCCAATTGCCAAACCCGCACCTTCTAATGCTGCTAAGCCCAAAGTCACAAATCTGGTGATATTGTTCATCTTTTTCCGTCCATCTTCTCCATCTCTCTGCATCTCTTCCAATGCCGGAATGGCAATGGTGAGAAGCTGCATGATGATGGAAGATGTGATATACGGAGTAACATTCAATGCAAAAACTGACATTTCTTCGAAAGATCCGCCAGTAAAGGAATTCAACAGGTTAAAAGAGTCTCCTAACAACGATGTCAGATATTCGCTGATCTGGTCGCTGTCGATTCCCGGAATCGGCAGCTGACTTCCAAATCGGCAAATCACTATAATAAAAAGAGTAAACAGGAGCCTTTTTCGAATGTCCTTTACTTTCAGAGCATTTCTGAGAGTTTCAAACATTAGATCACCTCAGCTTTTCCGCCAGCAGCTTCAATCTTGGCAACTGCTCCTTTTGAGTAAGCATTTACCTGCACTGTAAGCTTCTTATTCAACTCTCCATTTCCAAGAATTTTTACTCCATCAAAGGAGTTCTTTACTAAACCAGCCTCTCTTAACGTATCGACTGTCACAACACTGCCATCTTCAAATCTGTCCAGATCGGATACATTGACGCCAATGATCTTTTTGGAATTAATGCATGTAAATCCTCTCTTGGGGAGACGTCTGTATAAAGGCATCTGGCCACCTTCGAATCCTACACGAACTTTTCCGCCGGAACGAGATTTCTGACCCTTTTGTCCTCTGCCTGCAGTTTTTCCATTTCCTGAACCATGACCGCGGCCCACACGAAATGCATCACTGTGTTTAGATCCTGCAGCAGGATGTAAATTGGATAAATTCATTTACGGGTACCTCCTTATCTGCAACTAAATCTCTTCAACTTTTACGAGATGTTTTACATGCCAGATCATGCCACGGACTGCATCATTATCAGGCATTTCAACGGTTTTATTTAACTTTCTAAGTCCCAATGCTTTTACAGTTGCTCTCTGTTTTGGGATAGCACCGATAGGAGACTTAACTAATGTTATTCTTAATTTATCTGCAATCTTCGTTCCCTCCTTTTAGAGCTCGTCAATCGATTTGCCGCGAAGTTTTGCCACTTCCTCCGGCGTCTTAATGTTTTTCAATCCTTCGATCGTAGCCAGTACCACATTCTGCTTGTTATTGGAACCCAGCGCTTTGGAACGGATATTTGTATATCCTGCCAGCTCCAGAACAGCACGGGAAGGTCCGCCGGCGATGATACCGGTACCTTCGGGAGAGTTCTTCAGCAATACGGACGCACTGCCAAACTTACCAATATAATCATGCGGGATGGAACCTGCTTCATTGACAGGAACGGTTACCAGTTTCTTCATAGCATCTTCTTTTCCCTTGCGAATCGCTTCAGGGATTTCAATCGCTTTTCCTAAACCAGCGCCAACATGACCGTTTTTATCTCCAACTACTACCAAAGCAGCAAAGCGCATATTACGACCACCCTTTACTACTTTCGTGACACGTTTGATTGATACTACAGTTTCTTCTAATTCTAATTGACTGGCATCAATTAATTCACGCTTCATGTTATTTCCTCCTTGTTAGAAATTCAGACCAGCTTCGCGGGCTGCATCTGCCAGAGCCTGAACCTTGCCCTGGTAAATATATCCGCCTCTGTCAAAGACAACGGTGGTGATACCCTTTTCCAGTGCTCTTTTTGCAATCACTGTTCCCAGGTAGGACGCTGCTGCCACATCATTTGTTTTTTCAAGCTCTGCTTTTACATCCTTCTGTAAGGTAGAAGCTGAAACAAGGGTATGCTGGGCGACATCATCAATAATCTGAGCGTACATGTGATTGTTGCTTCTGAATACAGCTAAACGTGGAGTAGAAGCAGTTCCGCTGATACGGTTACGAAGTCTTCTATGTTTTTTAACACGAACTTCACTTCTTGATTTTTTACTAACCATTCTTACTTCCTCCTAATTACTTCTTGCCTGTCTTACCAGCTTTACGTCTGATTACTTCATCAGCGTACTTGATGCCTTTACCCTTATAAGGTTCCGGTTTTCTCTTTTCTCTGATCTCAGCTGCATACTGACCAACCTTCTGCTTGTCAATACCTTTGATCGTAATCTTGTTCTGCCCATCCAGCACTGATTCCAGTCCTTCCGGGTCTATCATTTCTACAGGATGAGAATATCCCAGGGAAAGAATCAGTTTATTCCCCTGTTTTTGTGCTCTGTAACCAACACCATTGATCTCCAGGACTTTTTCATATCCCTTGGTTACGCCTGTTACCATATTCGCGATCAATGTTCTTGTCAACCCGTGTAATGCTTTCATTTTCTTGACATCACTAGGTCTTGTGACAACAACATGATTATTCTCAATCTTAATGTCCATCTCCACAGGAAGACTCTCCGTCAGTGTTCCTTTTGGACCCTTCACAGTCACTACATTATTCTCTGCAATCGTCACCTCAACGCCCGCAGGAATCTCAACAGGTAATCTACCAATTCGTGACATAGTGCACCTCCTTAAATTATCGGAAAAGACATGTCGTCTCTTCTGTTTTCAGTAGTTGATTATTTATTTACCATACAAATGCAAGTACTTCTCCACCAACGTTCATGGCACGCGCTTCCTTGTCGGTAAGGATGCCCTTATTAGTGGAAACGATTGCAATACCCAGGCCGTTGAATACTCTCGGAAGATCTTCCACGTTTGCATATACTCTGAGTCCCGGTTTGGATATTCTCTTCAGACCGGAAATAATCTTTTCATTTTTATCTGCGCCATATTTTAAAGTGATACGGATCGTCTGAAAATTACCATCTTCAATCAGGTCATAGCTCTTGATATAACCTTCTTTTAACAAAATGTCCGCGATGGAAATCTTGATTTTAGATGCAGGAACATCTACTGTATCGTGTTTTGCAGTGTTTGCGTTACGGATTCTTGTAAGCATATCTGCAATAGGATCACTCATTGTCATATTAGTTGCCTCCTTCCTGATTCATTTTACCAGCTTGCTTTTTTCACTCCAGGGATCTGGCCTTTGTATGCTAATTCACGGAAACAGATTCTGCAGATTCCGTATTTTCTCAGATAAGCATGTGGACGTCCACAGATTCTGCAGCGTGTGTATTCTCTTGTGGAAAATTTCTGTTTACGCTGCTGTTTTATTTTCATTGCCTTCTTAGCCATTAAAAATCCTCCTAACTATTTTTTGCGTACGGCATTCCGAATAAAGTGAGTAATTCACGGGCTTCCTCGTCAGTGTGGGCTGTTGTGACAAAAACTACATCCAGTCCTCTGACTTTCTCTACCTTATCGTATTCGATTTCCGGGAAGATCAACTGTTCCCTGATGCCAAGGGCATAGTTTCCTCTGCCATCGAAAGCGTTAGGATTGACGCCTCTGAAGTCACGCACACGTGGTAAAGCAAGATTGATAAGACGATCAGCGAATTCGTACATTTTTTCGCCTCTCAATGTGACCTTGCAGCCAATCGGCATTCCTTCTCTTAACTTGAAGTTAGCAACTGATTTTTTCGCCTTACATACGACAGCCTTCTGACCTGTGATAATCTGCAGATCCTGCACAGCTGCGTCAAGCAATTTATGATTCTCCTTTGCATCACCAACACCCATGTTGACCACGATCTTATCGAGCTTTGGAATCTGCATTTCATTTTTATAGCCAAATTTTTTCATCATGGCAGCTTTGATCTCGCTGTCATACATTTCTTTGTATCTACTCAATTCTGTCATCCTCCTCTCTGAAATCAGTCAATCACTTCGCCGGTGGATTTTGCGAAACGTACCTTTTTGCCGTCGACAAACTTAAATCCAACTCTGGTCGGCTGACCTTTGTGGAGAAGCATAACATTGGAAACATCAATCGGGCCTTCCTGATGGATGATGCCTCCTGCCTGATTCTGCATACTTGGCTTCGTATGCTTTGTGAGCATGTTTACGCCTTCTACGATCACTCTGTGTTTTTTAACATCTACAGAGATAACTTTTCCTTCTTTATCGATATCTTTGCCGGAGATCACTCTGACCATATCGTCTTTCTTAATCTTCTGAGCCACGAAAATACCTCCTTATAATACTTCCGGCGCTAAGGAAACGATCTTCATAAATTTCTTTTCACGAAGTTCTCTGGCAACCGGTCCAAAAATACGGGTTCCTCTTGGGTTCATATCATCTTTAATGATCACTGCAGCATTTTCGTCAAACTTAATATAGGAACCGTCTTTACGGCGAGCACCCTTTTTCGTGCGAACTACAACGGCTTTTACCACGTCGCCTTTTTTTACAACTCCGCCTGGTGTTGCATCTTTGACCGTAGCAACGATGATGTCACCGATATTAGCATATCTTCTTGTTGAGCCACCCATAACACGGATACAAAGAAGTTCTTTTGCTCCAGTATTGTCAGCAACTCTGAGTCTTGATTCTTGTTGGATCATGCCTTTATCTCCTTCCGTGCTAACTATTTAGCTTTCTCAACGATCTCGACAAGTCTCCATCTCTTATCCTTAGACAAAGGTCTTGTCTCCATCACTCTTACTCTGTCACCAATCCTGCACTGATTCTCTTCATCATGTGCTTTCAATTTATAGGTTCTTTTTACGATCTTGCCGTATAAAGGATGTTTGATATTATCTGTAACACTAACGACGATGGTCTTATCCATCTTATCGCTGGTTACCATGCCTACACGAGTCTTTCTAAGGTTTCTTTCCACAACAAATTCCTCCTTCCCGATTACTCAGCATTCTTCTGTTCAACGATGATACCCTGGATTCGGGCAATGTTTCTTCTGACTTCTTTGATTCTGCTGGTGTTATC
>JAJQDO010000217.1:21577-30992 GCA_021202175.1 Clostridiales bacterium
GGTGTTATCTAACTGATTTGTGGCATTCTGGAATCTTAAATTAAATAATTCCTTTTTAGCAGCTACTAATTCATCATTAAGTTCTGCGACGGATTTCGTTCTTAAATCTTCTACATACTTAGTTGTTTTCACTGTTATCACCGCCTTCTAAATCTGCACGAGAAACAATCTTACACTTCACAGGCAATTTATGCATGGCAAGGCGCAAAGCTTCTCTCGCTGTTTCTTCAGGTACTCCGGCAACTTCGAACATTACACGACCTGGTTTGACAACTGCTACCCAATATTCCAATGTACCTTTACCAGAACCCATACGAGTCTCTGCAGGCTTTGCTGTAACCGGTTTGTCCGGGAAGATTTTGATCCATACCTTACCACCACGCTTCATATAACGCGTCATGGCGATACGGGCTGCCTCGATCTGATTGGATTTGATCCATGCTGGCTCCTGCGCCACCAGACCAAATTCACCGTAGGTGATTTTATTTCCTCTTGTAGCCTTTCCAGCCATGGAACCACGGAACTGTTTACGGCGTTTTACTCTTTTTGGCATTAACATTATTTATCGCTCCCTTCCTTCGTTTCCTTTGTAGGAAGTATTTCTCCATGGTAGATCCAAACCTTTACGCCTACCTTGCCATAAGTCGTGTTCGCCTCAGCGAAACCATAATCAATATCTGCTCTCAGTGTCTGCAGCGGAATCGTTCCCTCGCTGTAAAACTCTGTACGCGCCATATCAGCACCGCCCAGACGTCCGGAGCAGGATGCCTTGATACCCAGAGCACCGCTGCGCATGGTTCTCTGCATGCAGGACTTCATCGCACGGCGGAAGGAAATACGGTTTTCCAGCTGCTGAGCGATATTTTCCGCTACCAGCTGCGCGTCTTTATCCACATCAAATCTCTTCACTTCTTTGATCTCGATCATCAGTTTCTTCGAGGTGAGTTTCTGAAGTTCTTTCTTTAACTCTTCGATCGCTGAACCGCCACGGCCGATCACGATACCCGGCTTTGCTGTGTGGATAATGATCTTTACGCGGTCAGAAGCTCTCTCAATCTCTGTTCTGGATATTCCCGAACTATATAATCTCTTTTTAATATATTTTCTGATTTTATCATCTTCTACAAGATTATCTGCAAAATCCTTCTCTGCATACCATCTTGAGTCCCAATCCTTGATGATTCCGACTCTTAAACCATGAGGATTAACTTTCTGTCCCATTATGAACCTCCTTATCTTTCATCCAGAACAATGGTAATGTGGCACTGTCTCTTTTCGATCCGGTATGCTCTACCTTGTGCTCTTGGTCTGATTCTCTTCATTGTCGGTCCTTTGTTTGCATAACATTCTGCTATATAAAGGTTCTCTTTGCTTAAACCATTATTATTCTCTGCATTGGCAATGGCAGACTCTAATAACTTTTTCGTGATTTCAGATGCATATCTTGGATTATACTCTAATATCGCCAGAGCTGTTTCCACGTCCTTGCCTCTGATGGCATCCAGTACGAAACACGCTTTCGTCACAGAACATCTTGCATAGGAAAGCTTTGCAGATGGTCTTGTATCTTTATTTGCATTTCTCTCTCTTTTTATCTGGGATCTATGTCCTTTTGCCATGGATGAACCCTCCTTTCAGGCTATATCTATCTAACTTTACTCTTCTTCTCGTCTTTGCCGTGTCCTCTGTAAGTTCTGGTAGACACAAATTCTCCTAATTTATGACCAACCATATCCTCCGTCACATATACCGGTACATGTCTTCTTCCGTCGTGTACAGCAAATGTATGGCCAACAAAGGAAGGGAAAATCGTAGAGCGGCGGGACCATGTTTTAATCACACTCTTTTCGCCGGACTTATTCATCGCATCTACTTTTTTTAATAAACTCTCATCAGCAAATGGTCCTTTTTTCAGTGAACGAGCCATGTCTTACCTCCTATTTACTTAACGTTCTTTCCGTCTCTTGTTCTAACGATCATCTTATTCGACTGTTTGTGTTTCTTTCTGGTCTTCAAACCAAGTGCAGGCTTGCCCCAAGGTGTGCTTGGACCCGGGCGGCCGATGCTGGCCTTACCTTCTCCACCACCATGTGGATGATCATTAGGATTCATAACAGAACCGCGGACAGTTGGGCGGATACCCATATGACGTTTCCGTCCTGCCTTACCGATATTAATCAGATCATGATCGATATTTCCAACCTGTCCGACCGTCGCACGGCAGCCGATTGGCACCATTCTCATCTCACCGGACGGAAGTCTCAATGTAGCGTATTTTCCTTCTTTTGCCATGAGCTGTGCGGAATTACCTGCCGCGCGAACCATCTGCGCGCCCTTGCCAGGAATAAGCTCGATATTATGAATCTCTGTACCAACCGGAATATTCTCTAACGGCAGGCAGTTTCCAATACGAACTTCGGCTTCCGGACCATTCATGATTGTCGTTCCCACTTCAAGCTTATACGGTGCGATGATATAGGACTTTTCGCCATCCGCATAACAGATGAGAGCGATATTCGCCGTTCTGTTCGGATCGTACTCGATTGCGACAACCTTTGCCGGAATGCCGTCTTTATTTCTCTTGAAATCGATAATTCTGTATTTTCTCCTGCCGCCGCCGCCGCGATGTCTTCCGGTAATCTTACACTGATTGTTACTACCGGAATTCTTCTTCAAAGAATAGGTTAAAGATTTCTCAGGCTTACTCTTGGTGATCTCTGAAAAATCAGAACCGGTCATATGTCTTCTGGAAGGTGTATATGGGTTATAGGTCTTAATTCCCATTACTGTCACTCCTTTCGTTTCCGAATATTTAATCTCACGCTTCTTTGCGTATATTTACAATAATCTCTTCTTCCTACAGACCTTCAAAAATCTGAATGTCCGCGCTTTCCTCTGTCAGCTTCACGATCGCTTTTTTCCGGGCAGCCGTTCTGCCATAGATCATGCCGCGTCTTTTCTTTTTACCCGGAATGTTCATGGTATTGACCTTCTCAACCTTGGTCCCTTCGAACATTTTCTCAACCGCTTCCTTAATCTGGGTCTTGGTCGCATCCGGATTCACATAAAATGTATATTTCTTCTCTGCCATAGCAGTCATACTTTTTTCTGTAACGACTGGTTTTAAAATGACGTCATAATATTTTAAATCTGCCATTATGCGTATACCTCCTCAATCGTTGCAACCGCTTCGCTGGTGATGACCATGGTATCGTATTTCAAAATATCGTATACGTTGATGGTATTCAGCGCCGCGGTTTTTACTTTCGGCAAGTTGTTCGCGGATTTAACCACGACATCGTCCTTATCCTTTGTCACGATTAAAGCCTTTTCCACGTTCAGGTTATCCAAAACTGCCTTGATCTGTTTTGTCTTGATCTCTGTCAATTTCAGCTCATCCAGAACAATAAACTTATTCTCATTCACTCTGTCTGTCAAAACAGACTTCAAAGCAAGCTGTTTTTCCTTCTTGTTCATCTTAATGGAATAATCTCTCGGCTTCGGTGCGAATACAACGCCGCCGCCTGTCCACTGTGGTGCGCGGTTGGAACCCTGTCTTGCATGACCTGTTCCTTTCTGTCTCCATGGTTTTCTTCCGCCTCCGCGTACTTCGCCGCGCGTTCTCGCGCTCTGTGTACCCTGGCGTTTATTTGCAAGCTGCGCTACAACAGCCTGATGAATTAAATGTTCATTAACAGGCACTGCAAAGATAGAATCGCTTAACTCGATCGTACCAACCTGAGCACCTTCCATATTATAAACAGATACTGATGCCATTTGTAAGTTCCTCCTTCCTTAAGCGCCTACGCTTTCACTGATGTTTTTAATGTTACTAAAGCCTTCTTCGGTCCAGGAACGGAACCTTTTACTAAAATAACATTATTCTCTGCATCTATCTTAATGACTTCAAGATTCTGAACCGTAACCTTCACATGACCCATATGTCCGGCCATCTTTTTGCCCTTCATAACTCTGGAAGGATCAGAAGCCATACCGTTGGAACCTGCATGGCGATGATACTTGGAACCATGCGTCTTCGGACCGGTATGCTGTCCATGTCTCTTGATCGCGCCCTGAAATCCTTTTCCTTTAGAAATAGCAGTCGCATCCACCTTATCACCGGCCGCGAATACGTCAACCGTGATCTCCTGACCGAGGGTGTAATTCTCGGCATCATCCAGCTTAAACTCTCTTACAAATCTCTTTACGGATGTGCCTGCCTTTTCAAAATGACCTTTCATCGGCTTCGTGGATAATTTCTCTCTCTTATCCTGGAAACCAACCTGTACAGCACTGTAACCGTCATTCTCAACGGTCTTTACCTGTGTGACCACACATGGTCCAGCCTGTAATACTGTAACCGGAATCAATTCTCCATCTTCTGCGAAGATCTGAGTCATACCGATCTTTGTTGCTAATATCGCCTTCTTCATCTCGTCTTCCTCCTAATTCTACAGTGGATTACCCTTCATCATATCAGCCTGTGTTCCACTCCCGGCCATATCCGTATGTCATAGGCTCTTCCTATGCGGTACGCGCCCGCAGGAGTATGCTTTTGGGGCGGGAAGGATAATCATTATAGTCTACAGCGGATTACCTTTTCCGTAATCATACTAGCCATAGGACATAGTTATTTGGTCTTCATCTTAATGTCGATGTAAACACCTGCCGGCATCTCAAGTCTTGATAAAGCATCTACCGTCTTCTGCGTTGGGGTGATGATATCAATCAATCTCTTGTGGGTTCTCTGCTCAAACTGCTCTCTGGAATCTTTGTACTTGTGGACAGCCCGAAGAATCGTAACTACTTCCTTCTTCGTCGGCATCGGAACTGGACCGCTCACCTTAGATCCTGTTTTCTTTACAGTCTCGATAATGCTCTTAGCAGATGCATCGATTAATTGATGATCGTACGCTTTCAACGTGATTCTCATAATTTGACTTGCCATAAAAAAAGTCGCCTCCTTTTCGCACTGAAATCTTAGTACGACAAGCGGTGACTGTACACACCTCCGTGTGTATCCTAATTGATACCACACTGCGTCTCTACTTCTTCGTAGATTGTATATATAGTACAGTGACTTGTCGCCAGTTTTCTTAACTTGACATTCGCTCCACGGAAAAACCTGCATCAGGTGCAGCAACCTCGCGCTTCATAGCTATCATGTCACACAACATTTACTATTATACAGATTATGAGAAAAATTGCAAGAGTTTTTTTCTTTTTTTTGCGGCAGTAAAATTTGCATCTCGTTATATTTTATGGTATACTATGCTTAATGCTTTAGTCGTGTATCTTTTCACAAGTGTCGGTTTTCTGACACCTGTAATCATGTTACACAAAAAAAATGTATTGAGGTGAAAGCAATGAAGGAAAAAAGTAACGAATCTGCCGAGAACTATCTGGAAACTATTTTGATTCTGAGCGAAAAACTTCCCGTGGTTCGTTCTGTTGACGTTGCGAATGAACTTGATTTTAAAAAATCCAGTGTCAGCATAGCGATGAAGAATCTTCGGGAAAAGAACCACATTACGATGACTGATGCCGGTTATATTTATCTGACGGAATCCGGCCGTGCGATCGCGGAGATGATTTATGACCGCCATAAGACCATCTCCAAAGGTTTGACCGCTCTGGGCGTTTCCAAGGAGACCGCGGATAATGATGCCTGCCGCATCGAGCATGTCATCAGTGAGGAAAGCTTTGACGCCATTAAGAATTACCTGGCGAAAATGAACGAGAAATAATGTGCTGTAATTTACGGTACGGTGATCTTGCTAAAAAGAACGAGGCTGTCGGTTCAAACCGGCAGCCTCGTTTTCTTACCGCATCTTTATTATATGTATACTTTAATCTTCTGGTATTTTACCCCATGAGCCATGGCTTTGCTGTGGCTACTGTAATAGATATCGATCCGTTTCCCTTTGATGGCGCCACCGGTATCTTCCGCCACATACATGATATTGCCTATCTGTACCTTCGTGCCTAGCTTGATCAGGTTTTTATCGACCGCGATCGTGTGATTTGCCCTTGGCATTTTCCCGCTGGCCGTCGCGCTGCCAGCCCATTGCCCGGCACAGCTGGAACAATTACAGTATCCTGTCGTCCTCACCGTCATGGTCACATATTTTTTTACGGTAACTTTACACTTCGCCTTGATGTTCGTTCCGGAAATCGTCGCCGTGATCGTGGTTTTTCCTTTTCCTTTTGCCGTCACTACTCCATTTTTACTGACAGTCGCCACTTTCTTTTTGCTGGACTTCCAGATAATCTTTTTAGTAGAAGAATTCTTCACCTTTGCTTTCAGCTGGAAAGTTTTCCTCCTTTCCAGAGATTTTTTCGATTTATTCAGACGAATCGTCGCTGTTTTCTTTTTTTCGACTGCGTCTGTGTCGCGGTGTCAGTCACCGTTGTAGTCTTTGTTGCCGTCGTCGTCTCTGTTGTTGCTGTCTCCGTCGTCGTTGTCTCTGTTACTGCCGTCTCTGTCGTCGTCATCTCTGTTGTCGTCTCTGTTGTTGCCGTTGTGGTATTCTCCTCGGTCTGGACTGTCGATTGCGTCTCCAGATCACTTGAAACTTCCTCCGCATAAATCTGCTGGGGGTAAAAACATAATAAACTGATATTCAAGGCCAACAACAGGCCCAGCCCTCTTTTCCAAAATTTCATATCCTACCTCCCGAATATTTCTGCACTTTCCAGTTCTCCGCGCCACACGCAATACTTGCATTGTTCTGTGTACGTTTTAAACTTTAACAATTATGTTACGTAATTATTTCTAGTTATCTCTATTCGAGAGGTATTATATCATAATTATTTCTATTTGTTAAGTCTTATTTAACATTTTTGTAACATTTTCCATCTATCTCTCCTTTTGTCGCTAACCCTTTGTTTCGTATCCTTATTCTTCGTTCTTTTCCAGCATCGTCTGTGCACAGATTCCATAGCCTTTGGTGGGCGAATCCACAAAAACATGAGTTACCGCTCCGACCAACTTGCCATTCTGGATAATGGGACTGCCGCTCAGTCCCTGGATGATACCTCCAGTCAGTTCAATCAGATTCGAATCTGTCACTTCAATACGCAGCGCCTTCTGTGCATTTTTTTATTTGCGGAAACTTTTGTTATCTTTATGGTATAGTCCTCGCTTTCTCCGCTAATACTTGTTCTTATCAAAGCCTCACCGGTTTTAATCTCCGATTTGTCCGCAATCTCCATCTTATCACCATTCTGAAACGAAGCGAGGGAATTTCTGATCTCACCAAAAATACCGCAGGACGTATTTTTAGTGATATTTCCCAGATAGTTTTCCGGAATATAGTTTATGCTGCCAATGACTTCTCCTGGATGCTCTGCCCGCCCTTTCATGATAGAAGCGATATCCGTTCGATAGATACTCCCGCCGGAAATATCCATCTCAACACCAAGATTGCTGTCATTGATACCATGGCCAAGTGCTCCGAACGACCCGTCCTCAGTGATGTAGGTCACCGTTCCGATTCCCTGCGTATCGTCCCGAATCCAGACACCGATCTGATAGCAGTCTTCTTCCACAGAATACACTGGTTCCATCTTCACCTGTTGCACTTCTCCATTCCTCTGGATGGTCAGAACGATTTCCTTTTCCCCATTTTCCTGAAGGAAGGATATCAATTCTGCTTTAGAAGTGACTGCTTTGTTATTCATTTCCAGGATATAATCACCGGAACATAATTTATTTTCTGCCGGGGAAACAGACTGATTGTTTTTTGTCCTTACCGCCTGAGTTCCCAGGACCAGAACGCCATCGGTTTTAATGTATATGCCCACTGCTTCCCCGCTGGCGTAGACGAGTTTTGTCTCCTGTCTTGCCGCATTGACCGCGATCGCTTTCCTACTGCCTGCCTGTGATTCCCACCTGTCAACCCGCGTTACCCCTATTCCCGTTTCCGCGGTTTTATCCTCTGGTCGTCCGGAATGGAAAATGCTCACGCCAACCCCGGACAAGGCCATAATCAAAAATAAAACAAGCCACTTTCTGCGTTTTTCTCTTCTTTTTTTTGCCATAAAAATACCCCCATATCAAAGTGCTACCTTTAGTATGGCGGGCATTTAAAAATCAAAACAGACAGTTTCTGTTACTTGTTTTTGTTTTTTGCAAAGGGAGCCGCGTATGAAAAGCTATGCACGGATCATCCCTTCTTCTCTGAACTGTCTTTGAAATTTTTGGCAAATTTTTTCATTTCTCTGGCATTTCCCAAAACGGCATCGGTAATCTCCACACCGCCGAGCATTCTGGCCAGTTCTTCCACGGATTCCTCTTCCGAAAGAGGATAGATACGACTGATGGTGGAGTAGGCGTCGCTGGTTTTTTCTATCAGATAATGGGAATCTGCCATGGCAGCGATCTGAGGAAGATGGGTTATGGCGATCACCTGCCTTCTCCAAGAAATCTAGACTAGGCGTTCCGAGGCCTTCTACGCGGTTCGTCCGCTGATCCCCGCATCAATCTCGTCAAATATCAGCGTCTCCACCTGTTCCTCATCGGCCAGCACTGACTTGATGGCCAACATAATCCGGGATAATTCCCCGCCGGAGGCAATCTCATGAAGAGGCCGCATATCCGTTCCGGGATTGGTAGAGATCATGAAGCAGACATGATCCGTTCCGTTTGCACTGTACGTAGCGGTATCAGAAAACGCGATCTCAAATCGCACCTGGTCAAAATTAAGATCCAGGAGTGCCGTTTTGATTGATTCTGCCAGCGGTACCGCCGCCTCTTTCCGCAATGCCGAAAGCTTTGTGTTCTCTTCATCAAGAGCACGAAGTACCTCTGTCTTCTTCCTTTTTAACCGGTCGATCATCTCATCGAAATGCAACAGGATATCCAGTCGTTCTTCTGCTTTTTCTTTATACATTATAATAGAAGAAATCGAATCACCGTATTTCGCTTTCAGACGATTGATCAGATCTAACCGCTCTTCCGTTTCCACATAAGTCTCCTCGTCAAATTCCATAGAGCTCATGTATTCTGAAAGATCTCTGTTAAAATCGTTTAACAGGCCTTCCACACCGGACAGCTGGTCCATAAGATCCGTGAGAGGCGCGTCAAGATCAGCGATATCAGAAAGAGAGCGAATCCCTTTCCCCAGCATGCTCTCCGCGCTCAGAGAATTACCGCTGGTCAAATCATAAACCGACCCACAGACAGACAGGATGTCCTTCGCGTGAGATATCTTATTATAAAGCATCTCCAGTTCTTCCTCTTCCCCTTCCCGAAGGTGCGCTGCTTCAATCTCCTGCATCTCGTATTTTAAAAATTCGATTTCACGGATTCTCTCGTCTTCTCCTATATTTTGTTCTTTTAACTGCTTTTCTATGTACTGATATTGAAGAAATAGCCACTCAACAATTTGACGCACGGTATCTATCGCATTAT
>JAJQDO010000323.1:0-4471 GCA_021202175.1 Clostridiales bacterium
TTCAGGAGCTTATGCATAATCTTAAATTAACTGCGGAACAGGCCATGCAGGCTATCGGCATCCCAGTAGAAAATCAGGCAGCTTATCTGGAAAAATTGAAATCACTTTAAAATCTATCTGATTTCGGGCATGCTTCCTTACATATATTGATTATATGATACAAGGAAGCATGCTCCTTTTGTTTCTCTTTTTATCTCTTTTTCCTTCTCTTAAAATCTTCCTTCACTTTTTTACTCCAGCCTGCGGAAAGAGGTTGTGCCGCCCGCATCTTGCTGACATTATCCGAAACGGCTTCATACAACACATGTGTGCCCTGACCATCCGGATGATAATTCACCGCCCGATCTGCTCCGATTCCAAAACTTGCCGCTGTCTCCACGGCATCGATGTTTGCCGCCAGGAACAAAAATTCCCAACCACATTTTCTCTTCTGTTTTTTAATCATCCGCTTTACCTGGTCTGCCGTATATCTCCTGCTGGCATTTTCCATGCCATCTGTAGTGATGACAAACAAGGTGTTTTCCGGCACATCTTCTGAGCGGGCGTATTTGTGAATATTTTCCACATGGTGGATTGCATCGCCAATAGCATCCAGAAGAGCAGTACATCCATTGACCTTATAATCGTTCTCTGTCATCGGCTGAACATCCATTAGATTCATTCTGTCATGCAGCACCTGACTGTCATTACTGAACAAAATCGTCGATACATAACATTTCCCTTCCTGCTTCTTCTGTGTTTCAATCAGACTGTTAAATCCACCAATCGTATCCTGCTCCAGTCCAAACATGGAGCCGCTGCGGTCCAAAATGAAAACCAGCTCTGTAATACCGTTTTTCATCCCGCTATCTTTTCGTGTTTCCTCCTGTATACTATCCTTATCGATATTTTTATCAATCGTATACATAGTATCCATTGTGTCATCAATATCATTAGTAATACTATTCGTGGTATGATTTATCATACTATCTGTCGTATCCTTTTCCGCCGCATAAACGAACCTTCCATTGTTCCTAGCAAACCTACCATTATTTCTGGCAAATATTCCATTATTCCATTTCATTTTAAAATCCTCCTTTAATCAAGTCAGTGTGTCTTTTCATTTAACATAGCCTGATTATAGAAGATTTTTTCCATGATATCGTCGCATGGGAGGAGACATTTCACCCGCCTAACAAACTCTGATCGAATTCGAAAAGGGCTTCATTAATCTCGAAAATGTTGTAAATCCCATTGCTGATAAAATATTCAATAATAATGTCAAATTTATTACTGTGAGATAACGCATAACCCGCCTTCATTAACATTTCCCTGCTTTCATTCAAATTCAGCTCCAGCGCAATGGCAAAAGCAATGGCCGTTGGTTTGCTGGGTTTATACAAAGGATTTTTTCGAATCTTGGAGAACAGCTTGCGGTCAATATTCGCCTTTATATAACACTCGGCATCCGTCATCCCTTTTTCATCAATTTTCCGCAGAAGCATCTGAGAAAAACTCTCATCCATTTCACGTATCATGTCGTCAAGGCTGCGACTACTGCTACTGCCCACTGGTGCTCCCATCCTGGGCCCTGAATGTCGCTCTCCAACGGTTTCAGAACCTTTTCGATACCGATATCTCGGATTCTGCCTGCTGCCATAACCTTCATTCGTCGGCTCCCACCTGTTGTCAATATCCCCATTCGTCGAAAACTGCTCATTCCGATTCTGTTTTCTGGCAGTTTCCCACGCCATCGGCTCTTTCAAATATTTGGAATCGATAGAATCAGAATCCCTTGGCGAAGGCAGTGGGGATTGTGAATAAGGCAACTGTTGCGAATTGCGGATAAAGGAATGCTCCTCCACATACCGTTCATTGATATATTCCATGATATCTGGGAAAAGCTTCTGGCTTATCATCGTGCTGGCACGGTCAAAAACGACCAGGTATATCATCATGTCCATTTTCATGAGAAATCGGCTGATTTCCTGTATGGCAATCTGCATCACCTGATCTCTCGGATACCCATATGTGCCCGTGGAAATCAGCGGGATTGCCAGTGTCCTGCACCGCTTTCGCGCAGCCATTTTCATGGAATTTCGAAAACAGCTTCGTAACTGTTCCTCCTCTCCATGCCATCCATCCTGGTAAACCGGACCAACAGTGTGTATAATATATTTTGCCGGAAGGTCATATCCTCTGGTCAGTACCACCTGTCCTGTTTCACAACTGCCTATTTTCTTACATTTTTTCAGCAGTTTCTCTCCAGCAGCAACATGGATGGCCCTATCAACGCCTCCCTCACCAATCAAACGGGGATTCGTCGCATTGACAATGGCATCGACAGACATTCTGGTTATATCATCTCTTACAATTTGCAGTGGCATTTTCTTCTCCTGAATTCTATTGTATCGTCTCAATCATCATTTTATTTATAACGTTGCCTTGTTGCCATCCGCTACATTGTCCCCAGTCAACATATGATATGCACCACGCATATTTAAGTGGATTGAATTATTGCCATCCGCTACATTGTCCTCAGTCAACCTAGTTAATACATCGAATATTATTAACCAGCCATATTGCCTGCCTGATTGACACTTTCATTTTGAAGCCAGCTCACAGTACCAGCTTGTCGGCGCGAAACCTGAATATATGGAAATACCATCCTCATAATCGTGGGTCTGTCTTTCCCCATCTTCATCAACAATATAACGGATGCACAGGTACTCGTCATTCTCATATATGATATAATACCGGTATTCTTCCTCCGAACCATAGTAGACGAATATAAATCGCAGCACAGCATCTTCATCATAATAATACTCCGCCGTGTAACGTCCCGCACCACTATACACAGAGGAATCATAAGTGCCGGCGGGAACGACTTTTTTGCGAATCACTCCGTTTTTGCTGTAACATTTAATGCCATTATCTTCTGTAGAAGTGGGATATTCATCCACCTCGCCATCAATCGTATAGTATACAGCACGAATCTCTTCGATCTTTTCTTCCAGGGTCAAAGTTGACTCGGTAGTGCTCGCAGATTCTGATTCTGTAGTGACAGACTGTGCTTCCGTCGTTTCTTCCTCGTTGTTTGCCCCCTGTATCGTCACTTCTTGTGTCGACTCGACAGCTTCTGTTGTCTGCTCCGCCGAAGCAATCTCCGTCGTTTCCCCCGAATCCTGCATGGTGGCATTTCCATTGTTTTCTGACGCTGCCTGATTCCGGTTGATCATGACAGCAAATACCAGGATAATAGCCACCAGCAAACAGAGGACAGAACACAAAGCGATGATGATACCTTTTTGACCAGAATTTTTATCCTCTGCAGGCTGGCTCTTACCTTTGCCTCCGTAATCACTGGTTTCATTATTGAAAAAATGTTCTTCTCCAGGTTCACCAGTCCTGACATGCGAAGAATCTGTTTCTCTGTTTCCGCCTGCCCAGATATCAGATTCTCCTTCTCTCCCAGACTTTATATCTATACCATAGGGGAGATAACCCTTCTGATCATACAGATCCCGGCAAAAATCCTTTATATTCGCATACCGGTCACTTTGCTTCACGGCGAGACCTTTCATGAGGGCATATTCCGTTTGTGGATGAATGGCTACTCCTATCTGTGAAGGGGCGACAAGCGTATCTCCCATCAATCTCTGAATAGACTCCTCCGGTCGCTTTCCGGTAATGCACTTATAAATGGTTGCTGACAGGGCATAGATATCTGTCCACGGTCCCTGCACGCCATGCGTCTGATATTGTTCTGCCGGAGCATAGCCATGCTTTAACACTACAGACTGACTCTTCTGCCCGAATTCGGTGTAGTCTCTTGCTGCACCAAAATCCATCAATTTCACTTTGCCGTCATCCAGAAGCATGATATTATCCGGACTGATATCCCGGTGAATCAGGCCAGTTTGATGAACAACATACAGAGATTCCATCACTGGCTTTAAAAGAGAAAGAATCTCGTCGACAGAAAATGTTCCTGCCTGATTCAGGTAATCTTTCAAATTTATGCCTGAAAGGTATTCCATGACAATATACGCAGTGTTGTTCGCCTCAAAGAAGTCCATAATACGGACAATGCCTTCCTCGTTCGTGAACCTGGCCAGTGTTCTGGCTTCCTCCAGAAATTTAGCCTTCCCTCGCTGAAACTCGTCTGCGTATTTATGTTGCGTCACTGTCAGGAATTCATTATATCGATTATCTCTTGTGACAAATCCCTGCGGATAGTATTCCTTAATGGCCACCCGAATTGCCAGCAATTGATCAAACCCTTTATAGGTGATGCCAAATCCACCCTCACCGATGACCTGCAGCAGCTGGTAACGATTCGCCAATATGATTCCTGATTTTAAAACATGAACATCTTCTGATTTCAAAATTACGTCCTCTCTGTTTCAACAGCTGTGAAATAAATAGTTAAAGTAAACTTCCCTGACACCCAGAATTATAAATATTACCTCCTTCTGCCATATCTTGAGAT
>JAJQDO010000323.1:4571-17778 GCA_021202175.1 Clostridiales bacterium
AAACAGTGAAAGTAAATTTCCCTGACACCCAGAATTATAAATATTACCTCCTTCTGCCATATCTTGAGATAAACAGTGAAAGTAAATTTCCCTGACACCCAGAATTATAAATATTACCTCCTTCTACCATATCGTGAGATAAACAGTGAAAGCAAGTTTCCCGATACAGACAAAATTATTCATTAGCTTCATAATATTATAATTCACTAAACTCAAGCTCTACAAACTCTTCCTCATACGCGGTATATTCCTCTTCGGTCAACTCTCGGCTTTCACCATCTGCATCCGTATAAGAATATATAAAAATCTTTTGCCTGTTCTCATCCAATTCTTTCGTATCTACCCAACCAATAATGGCATCTTGTTGAATACCATTATTTATTTTATAAAATAAATATGTCCAATTGCTTGATGTCCGGGTAATCACTGCGAAAGCATTCAGATCCGCAGAATAATACATCATGCCTATCGCTCCATTGGAAGTATTCTCCAAATCACCTACATAGATTACCTGACCTCCAGAATAGGTATAAAAATAATATTCATCCGTAAATGCGTCAGTAAGTGCATGAAAAATCAATTCTTTCACACCATCCCCGTTGATATCATAAAAGGCATATTCCTGCCCTTCCAGGGAAGAAAATCCTGACGGATAATTTCCTGCCAGCAAAAACTGACGGTATGCTTCTCCTTCCGCTGAAGAGCCAAGTTCAGGGTAATATAAGGTTTCGCAGGTATAGGTATAATCCGATGTATCCACGACAACCTGTACCTCTGGCGCGTCTTCATCCCCATATAGTTCATACATATTGATCGTGAGGAAGCCGCTTTCATAAATCACCTCATAAGGATACCAGCTACCATCTGTCTCTTCGAGTTCCGCAACTGTCACTTCTTTCAATATGGTTCCATTTTTGTCAATCACAATCAGGTTAGGAGAGCTGCTGCTTGCAAGATACAGATTCCCATTATCTCCAAATGTGTAAAATGAAGAAACAAAATTACTAAAATTCGTCTTCGTTTTCCAGAGCATTTCTCCGTCTGCAATATTCAAGGAAGTCACATAATAATCATCGAAGACATCATCCGTTGTTTCATCCGAAATATAATACAGAAACTGACCGTCATATGTTCCTATTTCGTCACATTCTTCCGTGTTCAAAACATACCATTGTTCTGTCGTGTTTCGCCAACATACTTCGCCTGCATCATTTACACCCGTAATCACTGAATGATAAAGATCACTATCCTCATCTTCTCCATCGCGCACATTTTCCCACTGCACATCGGTTGCTGTCATCGTCATGGGAATTTCTGTATAATTAACACGATCTTCGCTTGTTTCAACACGGTATGTCGCAGAATTATATCCGTCCGCACTCACCTCAATAACGTACTCTCCGGGAACAACCAACAAGGTAAAGGTTCCATCCTCCCCGCAGACCATCTCGGCGGTGTCTTCTTCCTGGCCTTCCTTATATATAGTAAACGTAGCGTCCGTCACCAGTTCCTTGTCTGCATCCTCGCTGATATCCGGTCCTGTCTTATAGGCACAGCCGAGAATCATCCGGACATCCTCATCTCCGCCATTTTCACCTTCCTCTGTATTTTCAAACAGAGTTCTTACAGCATAACAGACGGCATGGGATGCACTGACGATCTTATCGGACCATTTCAAATCATCTCCTGCATTATATTCCAGGAGAATATCCCTAACCTCCAACGCCGTCAAATCAGGATTCACGCCCCAGACCAATGCAGCGACGCCCGTTACCATCGGTGCCGCCATAGATGTTCCGCTTTGATAATCTATATAGTTAGTAGGAAAGTCGCTTAAAATATCCGTTCCCGGTGCATAAATATCCGCATTTTTGGCACTATAGCCGGCTTCCTCATAACGTAATACAGTATCTCTTTCCTCTGAAAGAGTAATCGCTCCCACCATCAGAATATGGTTCCTGACATTTTCATCCGATATATGGGCAAATGCATCGTATTTCGTGTCATATGTAATATCGATCCATTCGTCTTTGTTTTCGGAACTGCCCATTACAAGACTATAAGGATTCTCGTCCGTGATATCCTGATTTAAAATCCAATGATATCCATTTTCATTCCCGGCGCTTACTACAATCAAAAAATCATATTTATCCAGGCATTTCGTCAGAAATGTAGTCAACATTTCACTTTGCCTGTTCAACTCTCTGATCGATGCCGAATCTTCTTCATCGAGTCCTTCTTCTTCATCATATTGCGCAGAAACACTGAGATAGGGATCATTCATAGACATGTTAATCACTTTTACGCCATTACTCAGAAGCGAAGCCAGACCATATTTCGTTTTCATATCAGAAACATAGTCATATGTCTCATCGCCGAAGCACGCAAAACCATATAATTCTGCATTCTGGCTAATCCCGGCGATGCCAAAGCTGTTTGCCTGTGCGCCGATGATACCGGCTACATGTGTCCCATGGTATACATTTACTATATCTTCCACTTCTTCTCCATCAGCCTGCGCGTCCAAATCACTTTGATACAGGCCATTGACATCATCTGGATTATCATACAGTCCGTTTTCCGCAAAACATCCTTGCAGATCTTCATTGGCAGTATCAAACATCGTATCATAGATACCGACTTTCACTGTACTCCATTCAATATCCATATTCCAGACAGCGGTCAATTGCAGCGTTTCCGCCCACCAGTTAGAACCTCCTGGACTCAAAATGTTCCATTTTGGATCCGTCTCTAAATTACTCAGATAATCTTTTTCTGTTTTAGCCTGCCAGGGATCATGGGAATAATCTATCGAGGAGGTTTCTTCCTGCGAAACATAATCCAGACTTGCAGCCTCAACCTTCTCATTTTCATTCCATTCATCAATGATATCCTGCAGTTCTTCATAGGTTTTGCCTTCTGAAAAATAGATCTGATAATCATTAGATATATCGATATAACCGACAATTTCTCCGCCTTGCGCATTCACCAGTTTCTCAACGGCATTCTTCTGCACGCCCTCCACGGCAGTGAGGATAATTTCCGACGAGACATAGCGTTCCCCATTTTCATATTCGATTTCCTCTTCCGTAAAGGAGCTGTATTATTTTGGATCAGTCTCTTTGTTATTCCTGCCGGCCAGCAACAAAGCACCTGCGGCTCCCGCAATCAGGATGATTGCACAGAGTATCATTATCACAATGGGAAGTTTACTTTTTTTCCTTCTTAGCGGTTTCGCTGCGTAATTTTGGAACTCATTTTCATTTGTTGCCAGCTTATATCCGCACCTTGTACAATATTTTACCTGATCTGATAATTCCGCTTTACAATTTGGACATCTCATTTTCTTCTCCCCACCCGCATTATCAAAATGCTGCGTTCACAGTTTATAACAAAGAGATCTTTCGCCAACACTTTTTAGAAATAACCATAGCTGGTATCTTTACTGTTCCAGTAGTATAATCTTCCGCTCGTATATGTCCCACTGGAGGTTTTCTTCACCGTCTGCACATATACATAATAGGTTTTGTTTTTCTTTATCTTTTTCTTGTTAAATTTCTTTATCGTGACAGAATTTTTACTCTTGCTCACCGTCTTCACTTTTTTATATCCGGAAGTCTTTTTCGTAGAAACATAAATGTTATAACTGGTCGCTCCCGATACCTTGCCCCATTTAATTGTAAGTTTGCCACTTGTTGCTTTTACACTTTTAATGCGAGGCTGGGTAAAGAAATATCCCGTTTTTGACCAGGCGCCATAATATTTCGTACCATTAATCGTCGTATAAGCACGAACCTTCATGGTATATATCTGCGAATTAGAGATGTTATCAACGTAACAGTATGCGCTGGATGTTGTTCCGGATTTGAACTTTTTCCCATTGCTTTTATAGACGATATACTGATACCCATCAACGCCGTTCTGTTTATCCCAGACTGGATCAAATTCTAAAGCAAAATACCACCACCTGTTCTGTTTCAAACCGGTAACCTTTCCCGGCAAGGTCACTGCATAATAGAAGTACATATACGAAGAATAGGTAGAGGATCCGGAGGAGTATGTACGTGTATAATCATAATATATGCGCACGTAGTATTTCGAACCGGCAGAAAGTCCCGTAATCGTTGCGCTCGTCGTGTCTGCCGAATAAGATTTATAAAATGTATAATCTGAAGATGAGCTATTGTAATCGCGGTAATAGATATCATACTTCGTCACATTGTCGTCTGGCTGATCCCAGGCTATCGTCACCTTTGTCTGTGTTTGTCCTGTCTGCGTTATGCTTGCCGCTGAGACCTCGTCAGCCGGTGCAAATAATAACAATCCCACAAGCAACAGCCCTCCGGCTGCCAGTAATTTCCATAAATTTTTTATTTTTTTCATTTGCTTTCTCCTTTAAGATTTTTCATATTTTAATATCATATATAACCAAAAGTATTTGCAAATCCCTGGTTCCAATACATGGATATCTCCTGTTCCCAACTATCTTTCTCTTTCTCTGCTTTCAACAGTCCATTTCCAACAGTTCCTGAGCCTGTCTCATAATCAGAGTCTCTTTGTCCTGTTCTTTCTTCGACGTCTCACATAAAAGATAATCAAAATAATTGCCAGAACAACCCAGATCATCGCAAGCACAATCAAGAGAATCACTTTCCGTAAACCCTTATCTACCAAGGATTCGGATTCTTCCTCTATGACATGTTCTGTAACAGCCTCTGTTTCAAGACCGTCCTCAGCCACTTCATTCATTGTTTCCTCTTCCGTGGTCGTGCCGGATGTCATCTCCTCCTCACTGATCATCCGGCCGTCAGATTCATTTTCTTCAATCTCTTCCGCCGTATTTTCCGAATCATCTTCCTCCTCGGTATAATACGTCTTATAAGACACCTCATTATGCTCCGCATTGCCATCAATGGCGTGAACGATTTTTTCACGGAAGTTTGTCAAGGGTAACAACACTTCTCCGATATCCTTCTCCTGCAACTGATAATATCTGGCAATGCCACGGGCATCTGCTTCCGCAAGTGCCTGCAGTTTTTCATCGCTGCTTAAAAAATCCTCATAGTCTTCATTGTCATCAAGAAATGCATGTTCAATCAGAATACTTGGCAGATCGTATTTGACCCCATTGCGGATAATCGCATAGTAATCAGCCAATGTACCATCCTCATATGTATCTCCCGACTCAGAATCCCGAAGTAAAATGCCCTGATCCTCCAAGCCCAGAGCGGATAGCTCGTTCAGGATGTTACAAGCCAGCTTCTGTTCTTCCAGCACCATCTCTTCCTTATCTGCGTCAACAGAAGCATAGTCTCCTTTCGCTGCAAGAACAGTGCAGCCATTATAATAAGGGGAGACACCACCGGCTGCATTATTGTGAAGACTGATCAGAACGTCAGCATCTTCTGAAAGAGCGATTTCCGTCCGCTCCAACAGCTCTACCGTGTAATCCCCGCTTCTCGTCAGAGAGACGGTCACGTTCTCGTACTGCTCAAGAGCCTCTTTAAGATATTCGGCGATCTTCAGGTTAAGGTCTTTCTCCTCAACAGAACCCCTGGCCGCGCCGGACTGACTGCCGCCGTGTCCGGGGTCGAGGACGATATGCAGAGTGTCTGTCTTAGCAGCACGCACCTTACATACCGCTGCAGAACATAAAACACTTAAAATACAATATGAGCATAGAACAAGAGTCATTGCGGTATGAATATAAAACTTTCTGTCTGAACCAGATTGTCTGTCATGTCTGTTCCGTCTCTCAAACCACATTTTTACTTCTTCTCCCCCATATCACTTTGCATGAATAATTCATAAGATCTGGGTTTATAGGTTGTCCCTCCAAAAGAGCAATAACGGTATACACAGTCCACAACGTAATTCACACTATCCAGATCATAGGTTGGATCAGGATCTTGATAATATATTTCCAAAATCAAATCTTTGGAGCCGTTATTGGCAAGAATCGTATACAGGCTGTTCATATTCCCTGCGCCGCTGTAACTCAGGCCCAAAATCCCTCTGGCCGTTCCGGTACTGTCCGCCTCTGACGAACTCCATTCATAATACTGCTTATCTCCATTCTGACTGGCTTCCGCCTTGCGTTTATTTAATAATGCCAGAGCATTTTCCAGTGCATCTCCGGAGTTATCGCTTTCATAAACAATCAAACGCATTCCGATATTTCCTGTATCCGGATCCACGTAGCTTAATTCATAGTATCCGCTTTCTTCATCAACATAGGAATGATTAAACGTATACATGGGATATCGAAAACTAAAGGCTCCATCCGCACTGGTCACTAACGCATAGCTGGACGTATCAAGACATGCAGAAATGTTTATAGAGTCGTTATCCAGATAGGCCAGCGTATCCGAATGCACATCGGCTTCTTCTGTTGTAGATTCCTCTTCCGTCGTGGCAGCTTCCGTCGTTGCCGCATCCGCAGAACCCTGTATCGCAGCGACATTCTCCTCAGAATCTTCTTCCACGCTGGCGGATTCGCTCTGCGAAGCGACCTGGGCCGCTCCGCCTCCGGAACTGGCCGTCCCACTGCCCGATCTGGTCAGAGTCACGCCCAAAATGACAACAATGACTATCGTCAGGCAGGCAAAAACAGCAACCAATGCGATGATTGCTTTATTTGTTCTCGGTGGTTCCGGCGGATTCGGTGGAGCCGGTGGGGTATAAGGAGGGTACCCCGGCACCGTACGATCGTCCGTGTAAGGCACCGTCCTATCTGCCGAAGGATCCGGATGATACAGATCCTGGTAGAAATCCGCCATGTTGTTATACCGGCCGCGCTGGTCGATGTACAGTCCCTTGAGAAGTGCTTGCTCCACCGCCGGATTGATGTTCACTCCCATCCTCGATGGAGGCATCAATGTGTCCCCCATTGTTCGCTGGATGGATTCCACCGGCGTCTGTCCGGTGATACATTTATAAATAGTTGCCGACAATGCGTATATGTCTGTCCAGGGTCCCTGCACTCCATGGCTCTGGTACTGTTCCACCGGAGCATAGCCGTGCTTCAGAACGACGGACATGCTCTGCTGCCCGTACTCTGTGTAATCTCTGGCCGCACCGAAATCCATCAGCTTCACTTTTCCGTTCTTTCCGTTTAACAGGATCATGATGTTGTCCGGACTGATGTCGCGGTGGATCAACCCTGCCCTGTGGATCTCTTCCAGGGAATGCATGACCGGTTCCAGCAGTTCAAGGAGCTCGTTCACAGAAAATGGCCCGTTCTGCTCCAGATATTGTTTCAGATTGATGCCATCCAGATACTCCATGACGATATAAGCCGTATTGTTCATCTCAAAGAAATCCGTGACCCGGACAATTCCCTCTTCGTGACTGAATCTGGCCAGAGTCCTGGCTTCCTCCAGAAAATGGACTTTCCCCTTATAAAATATGTCACCAAATTTCGTCTGGGTCACTGTCAGAGTTTTATTATACCTTATGTCTCTCGTGACAAATCCCTGGGGATAATATTCTTTGATGCACACGCGCATGGCCAGCAGTTCATCGTATCCCTCATAGGTAATGCCGAAACCGCCCTCGCCAATGGCTCTGCGCAATGTGTACCGGTTATTAAGAACCATCCCCGGTTCCAGTACATGGATATCTCCTGTTCCCAACTTTTTCTCTCCTCATTTCGCTCTTATTTCATTTACTTTGGCTTTATTTACATTAACCACATCATTTATTTGATAGAAGGATCACAAGTTATACATCCCCTACTCTTCTTCCTTCTCCTTATTCTTCTCTATCTGCTCTTCCCAGGTAAAGTTCGGCCCGCAGCATGGAACGAACATCAGATCCGTGTTGCCGATGGTGAGGATGTCGTTGCTGACCATCTCTTCCACACCCAGAACTACGCCGTCATTTAAGTAGAAGAGTTCACGGGAGGTACCTGGCTGAACGATGAATTTTTTACTCTTCGGATCATAAACAGCTACGGCATGGCACTCTCTGGAAATACTCTTATCTCCCGGAATCGTCACGTCCTGGGAAGCATCTCTTCCAATAAAGTTCCTTCCACTCTTTAAGGTAAAGCTCCTTCCGAAAGCAGAACCTTTGATGCATACAAGCCATCCGACAACCGGCTCCACATAAGTCTGTCTTGATCTTGCCTTATCATTTTGATCCTTCATAAAATAGATGCCGACCGTCTTTTCGTCATCCGGCGTCTCGGTTATATTCATGTTCCATGGCGCCGGCTGCGGTGTAATCGGGGCAGGCGTAATCGGTGTCGGAGACACAGGAGTCTGTGGCGCAGGACCTGGTTCGTTCCCTACATAAAATCCCGGATTCTGGACAGATTCTGTTTTCTCTGTCGTATCGGTGGACGGATTGAATGGTTTACTCAAAGGTTCCGTCCTGTCTGTATAGGAAGCCCGATTCGCCGGATTGCTGTCGCCAAAATATGGCTCCGTCACTTCCTGGCCATTTCCTCCCACAAAATTACCGCCCTGTGCTGCCGAAGGGGAGTTCAATGGAGCCGTGCGGCTCTCGTTGCTTCCGCTGGCGCAATGCGGGCAGCTGTCAAACTTGTCCATGTCGTAAAAATGTCCGTTGCTACATCTTGTTAAATTCATGCTATTTTCCTCCTGGGTTTGTTTTTATATTTTTATATTATTTTATATAAATGTCAAAATGTGTTTTATCACCTGAAGACCGGTGCATTCCTTTTTGACAAGTACATTATTTTTTAAGATCCCCTGTCAGTTCACTGTACGCGGAACTTTTTCCGATAGGTGAGCAGTACGATCGATGTGTTATCCTGAGAATAGGTTGACGCCCTGGATGCCTCTTCCTGTAATTCCGCCAGCATCTGTTCGAGGTTGATGGGATTTTTCTTTATGATTGCAAATATCTGCTCTTCCGACAATGCTTTATATAAACCATCGCTGCACAAGATGATAATATCGCCGTCAACCAGTTCCATCGGCTGAGGATTCGCATCCATCAGGTTTACATTTCCCATACCGAGATAACTGATCAGTGCGGCGCCCCGGCTCTGCTCCCTCGCATAATCTTCCGGAGTAATATCCCCCCGTACAAGCTGTTCATTCAGTATCAGGAAATAATTGTGCTCCCGGTTCAGGCAGGCCATTTTATCTCCGCGTATCATATAGATCTTACTGTCGCCCACGGAGATGAACTGCATATGACCGTCTATGACCGCGACAGCTACCAGCGTGGTTCCTGCTGCCAGCAGGTCACCGTTGCTGTCAGTGAGTTCCGCCACCATCGTGTCGATATCCACCATCTCATTACAGAAAAAATTATAATAATTATTGGTATAATAGCGCACCTGTTCAAAGTCCTGCACAAACATGAGGGTCGCATTCTGGCTTGCGATCTCCCCGCCATTCAGGCCGCCCATTCCGTCACAGACGATGCCGATCGCGCTGTTGCCATTGACACTGACATAACAGGAATCCTGCTGACTTTCTCTCGTACCGATCACAGTGCTTACCTGTCCGGCAAGAATATACTCATCCACCGGTGCTTCACAGGCGCCCTGCATCAGCCTGTACTGCTCATCATTGGGTAGTTCGAGCGTGATCTCCGCTGTATCATCGGTTTTATTGCCATCTTCAAAATCGTTCATCTGCTACTCCTAACTGAAAGACGCAGGCATTCTGCGCCAATGATATTATGCTGCCCGCCCTGACCGGTATGATTACCGAAGGACGGCATCTGCGCTTGTCCACATAGGTCCCATTGACAGAATCGTTATCAACCAGATAAAACCATCCGTTCATTGTATCGAAAAATATCTCCAGATGCCGCCGTCCGACCACCCGGGAAGGTATGACAATGTCATTCGATTCCAGCCGTCCGATCGTCACGATCTTGTTGACCGGTAAAGGATATCGAAGGCCACTGATCGGTCCCCTCAGACCATCCAGATATGGATAAAACTGCTGCCGGGATTTATTCCGCGGCGGTCTTACCGGTATTACCGGCGGTTTCGGCGGTACCCTGGAACCTTCTATCTGCTCTCTGCAGTATTTTATACCGTCCAGAAATGCCCGCATCGTCTGAGTACGTTCGCTGATTTTTACTTCCAGCGCCTTATCCAGGACATCAGATAGTTCCCGATATTCCTTCCCCAGTATTTTCCAGACCGGCTCCACGAACACATTCCCTCCGATGCGGTCCGGCGAGGCCGGCACTTTTTTACCGGTCAGCACCACATAAAATGTCGCTGCCAGGGCATAAACGTCGGTGTATTCTCCCTGATTCCCTTTACTGGAATATTGTTCGGGCGGCGCATATCCCGGTTTCAGCACGACGGACAGATTCTGGGTTTTTCGTCCGTGTATATATTTTGCCGTACCGAAATCAATCAGCTTAACTTCGTTGTTCTGACGAATCATGATATTTTCCGGACTGACGTCTCTGTGAAATATATTCTTTTTCGTATGGACCTCATGTAGACATTGTCCCACACTTTCGATAATCCTGCAAGCCTCCGAAAAAGGTACCTTGTAATCAGGAAACTCTTTTCTGTACCGGTTCAGCGTCATACCGTCAATATATTCCATAACGAAATAGGCCGTTCCGTTCTCACAAAAGCAATCATAGATTTTTACAATAGAAGCAATATTATTCAGGGAACTCAGCATGCTCGCCTCATCCAGGAATTTACTCTTGCCATATTCGTAAACCTCTTCCTTATCGGCACTGGTTGCCGTCAATGTAATGGAATCACTGCTTCGGTTGGCATAGCCCAAAGGCACGTATTCTTTTATGGCACAGAATTCATTGCTGACTGTATCGTAGGATTTGTAGGTAATGCCAAATCCTCCGCTGCCCAGGATCCTTCCCGCAATATATCGGTTATTCAGAGTCAGATTTAAAGGCAGAGCCAGGTGATTTTTTCTCTCAAACTCATCATATCCGCAGTGAGGGCATTTATCATGACCATCTATATTTTGGAAGCAATTCGGACATCGGTCCAATGTTTTTGCCACGCTCTCACCACCTTATCACAAGAGTTACGCTTCCCGCTTCAATCCGAGATCCGTTGTTCACCCTCATCCTCTGTTGATATACCGGCCTTCCGTCCAGTAACGTTCCGTTGCTGGAATTTAAATCCGTCACATACAGTTCTCCCTGTTCAACCTCCAGAGCAAAATGCTGTTTTGACATGCTGAGATCATCAAAATAGATATCGCAGATACTGGAACGGCCGATAATCGCGCTTCCGTTGATCTGCACGTTCATCCGGCGGGTTTCCGCCGCGATGCCACTGATCAGCAGGACCACTTCCTTCGTCGAGGAGGCATTATGTTTGATATGTTCCTTCTTCCCCATATTCGAGCCGAGAACCATCTTATCTTCTTTATAAAGAATACCGTTGTTTCTCTTGATCACCCGGTAAATGATGAATATAATCAGCAGCACTGCGATGGCTAAAATAACAGCCCAGTAGCGGCCCAGTCTGTGATAGATGGCCTTTATCATCCCCTCACCTTCCAGCTGTCCGCTCCAGCTGGTACTGAGAAGATTTTCCTCATTCGTATTGTCTGTAATATTATAGGTAGACACCTCGTAATTCCCTTTCACAAGGGCATCATTCAGTACCAGTGTCGCTTTATACTCCCCGTCTGTCGCCGTGTAGGTTGCCTCGGATACCGTATAGATGGTCTTCCCGCCCCGGCGGATGGAATAATTGCCCTTGTTGTCAGCATTTTTCACATCCTCACTGAAAGTAACCAGGAGAGTCTTCGCATCCTCCCCCGCCTGCTCGACATTGATAATCTCCGGTGCTGTCTCATCCGCTCTGGAAGAAGAAAGATACACATGCTCTGTTTTGGCAGTATATTCTCCCACCGTCACCTCCAGTACCTTCTCTGACTCGTAGGTCCGATTGGAGGAGGATTCGATATAGACGACCTTTTCCTGCAGCAGACTTTTATTCAGCTTTACGAGAGCCTTATCAGCACTGTTTTCAGAAAGCAGGCTGAAGTCACCGCCGGTCTTTCGCAAAAACAGGCCCATATCATCCTGCATCGACGATTTAACCGTTTTCGGGCAAAAACCATACAGCGGAATACCAGCCTGTTGTAAAGACTGCAAGGATTCTTCCTGGGACGTGACGCCTCCCTCATCTTTTACCTCCTGCCAGTCCGTCAGCACGATGCCGACGCGCCGTTGGAAATCCATACTGTCCGTTCCGCTGCTGATCTCCTGCTTCCTGTCTTCCTCTGCTTCAGAAACCAGAAGATCCATTCCCGCATAAAGATGTGTTCCTTTCTCCTGGATGATTCCATCCAGAGTGTTCTCCACCTCTTTGCGGCTTTCTCCTCCCTCGAGAACGACCGTCACCTCTTTTCCGAAGGTAATAACCTCCATGCTGTCCTGGTCCCGAAGCTTCTCCTGAAGCTGAACGATTTCTTCTTTCATCACCTCAAACTGGCTCTCCGAGATGGATGTGGAGATATCAAGCAACACATAATAGCTGATTCCTTTCTCCGTGTCAGACATAGATTCCACGGAAAGCGGCATCAACGTCATATCCGCATCCTTGATCTGGGCTGTGATATCGGACGCATTGATTTCCGTATCATCATCAAAATCCAGATACACCGTCATATCCGGCATGTATATATCAGCCTGACTGATCGTAAATGTTCCGTCACCATCTGCCGCCTGTACATTTCCTGCAGCACCGGTCAGGAGCAGAAGCAACAGCAGCAATCCGGCTGCATATTTTATTTTTCCTCCCATGACCGTTCTCCTTCACAAAAACTGATAAATATATAATGGGTCTGCCCGATCTCAATCTCATCTCCTGAGTGGAGCTTCCTTGATTTCGTCACCATCTCTCCTTTATAATAGGTCAGCGTTCCCTTGCCCGGGGCCAGATATGTCTCATTCGATTTCTTATCATAGACCACCGAACAGTGGGTATCTCTGGAAACTGTGTTATCACCGGTGACTACAACATCCATTTTCCTGTCCCGGCCGATACGATTAAAGCCGGACTTCAGACGGTAATCCTGTCCCTTCTTTTTTCCACTGACACAGACCAGCCAGCCCACGACCGGATCCAGCCCACTTTCCGGAAGTTCAAAACGCACCGTGACGGAATCGTCCTTCGGCGTCTGGTTCTGATTACGATTGCAATGAGGTTTCTGGGTGAGGGACTGCTCAGACCCTTCCCACATATCGGGACTGAGGGGTGCAGTTCAGG
>JAJQDO010000323.1:17788-30827 GCA_021202175.1 Clostridiales bacterium
CGACTCGCCCCCTGCCCCCCCCCCCCCCCACACAAAACCACACCCCCCCCAACCCACCCCATTTTATTATGTGGCGCCCCCCCCCCCCCCCCCACTTCCCACATTTCGGGAGTAATCTCGTCTTTTAAATCTTTTTTCGGCGGTTTTACGATCTCCCCGGACACCTCCGGTTTTTTCCGGATTCTGTCTTTCTTCACAAAGAAATGCTTAGCCACCGTTACGGCATCATCCAGATCTTCCTCTCCCGGCTCCTTTGCATCGTTTCCCGGGAATTTGCCGGACTTAATATCACAATGCGGGCAGGTGGAAAACTTATCCGCATCATAATAATGGCCTTCTGCACATCTTACTATTTTACTCATTTTCTCCCCCGCAATCTTATTGAATCATCACTACGATTGCCGAATAATTATCCATGTTCGTTCCTTTGCCGTTTTTCACAACAATTTTTTCCATACGTTCCAGCCAATCGTAAACATCGGATGCTTTTTTCAGACACTGTTCCATCTGCTGGTCTTCAATGAATTCCCAGAATCCGTCAGAGCACATCAGAAATGCCTGGCCAGTCTCCTTCGGAATCCTTGGAGACAGCTGATATTTCGGACTGTCCCACTCGATTCCCATAACGCGGATCAACCGGTTTCGGTCGGGATGATGACGAATCTCGCTCTCCTTGATATCACCGGCATTGACCAGCATCTGGGGAACACTGTGGTCCATGGTGCGTCCCACGATCGAGCCATCTTTAAAATAGTACAGTCTTGAGTCTCCTACATGTCCCCACTCTATGACATCATTTCTTATCATCAGCGATACCAGCGTGCTTTTCAAATCGCTCTTCGCATTTTCCACTCTCTGTTTTTCCATCAGCGCATTCTGGCTGTTTTCGAAACAGTATCGCAGACTTTCCTTCTCCTGGTAGGTCTCACAAAATGTTCTTCCGGATTCCTCTACCACCAGGCAGGAGGCGTCTTCGCCTCTTCCATGGCCACCCAGACCGTCAGCGAGAAGAAATAATTTGATTTCCGGACCAATATTGACAAATCCCACGAAATCTTCGTTGATTTCCCTTTCTCCCGGTTCCGATAATCGTGCAAATGTAATCATGGCAGCCTCCTTTTTACCGCACCGGCCATCTCCTTGCCATAAAAGACCGGCTCTCTCTTTCTATCCGTTTCCTCTGTTATCCCAAATGGGTCTCTTTCCGATCCATCAATTCATCCACTTCATCAATCCATCCGCATAAAGGCCTCTCCCGCTTGCAATACAGCTACTGCCAATTGCAGATCAGTCTATCTACATAAGGACCTCTCTACCGGTCTCGCGATACATTTCGCAGACTGATCACACTGCAGATGCCAAGCACGATGATGAAGGCCAGCAAAATCAGCCATGTCTGACTTAAATGCCCCCATCCGTGGGTAAACAGCTCATCGGGACTATATTTGACCTGCGCATATTTATGCTTCAGATTATTCATATTGATCACATTTCCCAGACCTTCCACAGACCATCGGCTGACAGTGATATAGGAGATGACCTCCGAAGCTCCATCCAGAGTAAATAATATTCCGGAAAAAAGCAGCTGAATGATCAGCAAAAAAGGGCTGAAGGCCATGGCGCGGTCCCCGTTTTTCATGATAGAGGAAACGAAGAGACCCAAGGCGGAAGATGCATATATCGTCAGCCACATCGTGATGAAAATCTCCACATAAGCAGGAAGAATCACGCCATCTTCCGGCACATTTCCCATAAGCAGGATAAACAATCCGACAAAAATCAATGTCTGTACCAGTGAAACGACCAGCTGCATCAGATATTTCGACAGAACATAAGCCGAAAGCCGCAGATTGGACATGTACTCTCGTTTCAGGATGGCCCGCTCCTTACATACTTCCTGTATCGTATTAAATATACCGATCCAGATGCCGGAACAACTAAAGGTAAACAAAATCTGTTTTGTCGGCTCAAACACGTTAAATACATCCTTGTCCGCCACAAGCTTGATGAGGATGGCGATGAGCACCGGCTGAATCAGCAGGAGAAAAAGTCTCGGCAGGTCATTCATGATCAGCTCCCCGTACCGTTTTGTCAGCACCGCCAGCTGTCGGAAGAAGGATTTCCGTTTCGGCTTCTTAATCTGGTCACTGCCGGACTCGGGCAGCCGTCCCAGTTCATTAAAGCGGGCAAACTGCTGCGCCCAGGCCTTTGTATCTTCTTCCAGCAGATTATAAATCTCCACCAGGCTGTCCGTCCCGAAAAACATCTTCGCCTCCTTGGGCGTTCCCATAAAGGCCAGCGTTCCGTCTTTTCCCATGAAAATAATCTTATCACACAGATCCAGGCTCTGCGTAGTATGGGTGACCATGATGATGGTCTTCCCCTGCGTCTTCGAAAGACGGTTTAACACCCGCATCAGTTTCTGTTCCGTCCCCGGATCCAGTCCGGATGTCGGTTCATCCAGGAAGAACATACCCGGATCGGCCAGAAGTTCTACGGCGATACTCGCTCTCTTTTTCTGTCCGCCGCTCAGATCACGGATCATGGTGTTCTGATGCTCTGTTAATTCAATCAGCTGGAGCACTTCGCGAATCCGGTCATAAATCTCTTTCTTGGATGTCCCGTCCGGCATCTTCATTTTCGCCGTATAGTAGAGCATTTTTTTCAGTGTCAGATTTTCATATACGATATCTTCCTGCGGCACATAGCCGATGATATTCTTCAGAATGTTATAATTTCTTTTTAAGGAAATGCCATTATAATAGACGTCTCCTTCAAAATCCCTGTCATAACCGCCCAGGGTTTTTAACAAAGTAGATTTCCCTGCACCGGAGCCACCGACGATCGCCACGAACTCATTTCTCTCCACATTACAGTTAACATGGGAAAGAATCATCTTCTTCCCATGGTTGACCTTCTTGACCAGATCCCTGGTAGTAAGCTGGATGCCGTCGGTTTCCGTCTTACAAATCAGCCGTCCGGATGAGAAGATGAGAACATTTCCCGCAATCTGGATGACGTCCTTTTCCCGTACCGCCTGATTGCCCTGCACCAGCTGTCCGTTGACAAATACACCATTACTGCTGCCCAGATCCTCAATATAATATATCTTATTCTCCTGCTTTGAACCAGCCTGGGTTCCAACCGTACACCCAAAGCGTGCATGATGCTTCGACACGGACGGATGTTTCAACACTATGTCGCAATCCTTCGCTCTTCCGATAACATAATCCTGGTCAAACACAGGGAACTCTTTATAAGTCTTCCCCTTCTGCGCATTGGTAATGATGACGAGCACCGCGTCTTTATTCTTTTCCTGCCTGACGCCGCCGGCACCCAGGACGAACATCGTACCCTCTTTCAACGGCCCAACATACCGGTTTTTCACCAGACTGGCAAAGGTACCGTGATTCATCATCCATGTACCGTTCGTGCTGTTGACGTCCGCAAAATACAGGTACCCGTTTTCTATCTTCAGTTTCGCATGAACACCGGACACCACGGGAGAACTTACCGGTATATCCGCTTTGGACGGATCTCTTCCAATAAAAAGCCGTGTCCTCCCAAACTGGGAAAGAGCAATCTCCTGCATTCCTCCGGACGGTCCGATGATCAGCAGTCCCGGCTGTTCCAGGATGGAGGATGTATAGGCGCTCGTGTTATATCCTTCTGTTTTCATATCATTTCCCCTTATTCTGTATGTTACAACAGCTTAAATTCATCCTCCTTGTCTACACGGAAAATGGTTCCATGAGGCAGATGATACGGCTTTTCCGGCGTCAAAAGCTGTCCGTTAGCGAGAAACGTGCCGTTAGAGGAATGATTTGTAACCAGATAATAATCTTCCACCGAATTATAAGTGACCGTACAATGAGTCCTGCTCACCTTTGGATTACTGAAAATCAGGTTGCATTGGCTCTTGCTTCTGCCCATGAGAACAGATTCTCCACTCCTGATCTGCAGCTGTGCGCCGGCGTATTCGCCCCGCATACCGACCAGTGTACCTGTTTTTCCTGTGGATTTTATGGTCGGATCATCCTGGTATGCCACCATATTCCCTGAGCCAGCCCCGCTGCCCATGCCTCCGATTCCACTGCCTGACGGTGCAGAACCGGAAACACCAGAGGAACCAGGTTTATCCTGCGTGTAGACCGGATTTTCAAAGACATTGGGATCATTCCATGTCGTCACTACCCGGACGCCTCCGCCAGAACTGCCGCCGCCCGGTATTACATCCGGTTCCTCGCTGTAAATGCCGTTCGGTATATCTATATCTTTATCCCACTTCTCTACTTTCTTCGGATTCTTCCACATAAGAGGAAGCAGCATATCCTGTAAAAATATAACCAGCGGTATGATTACCATCAGATAATATCCCGGACCGGCCTGAACCTTCAGTGTATCAGAAACCGCCTGCTCTAACAAATCACCCAACGATACATCTCCCAGAGAGGCCACGGCTATGGCAGAAGCACTGCTGTCTGCGTTGATCAGATTGGTCACAATATTGGTCACAGAAGACTGCAGAGCGATTCTCGACACGATGGCGGAAAATGCCGCAAGCCCTGGAGCGATTCCGATCAACCGGTACAGTCTGCCCTGCAGATAGGCCCATAAATGGAGTAATGCCGTTAAAATCATAAGAATCAGCGGTACGATCAGAATGAAGACCACAAACAGAGTCATCTGCCTGTTCCCCTGAATCTGAGACAAAGCCACATCAGACAATCCCAGCTTGCTGAGATCTCCGCCAAAGGCCAGCTTCAGCAGCTGTATGCCCGTCAGGCTCTGCGTTGTCGATGCAATCTCCACGACAATTTTTGCCGTAATCTTGATGATCAGATACGGAAGCAGCAGCGTAATCCAGGGAAGCAGTGATACGACAATGCATTCTATCATTAATACTCGTTTCTTTGTATCCATAAAACCCTCCTCTTATAGTTCTTTTAATCCACCGGATGACAGTGACTCAGATAATTTTCAAACTGTTCCTTTCCGTCGCCTTCTCCCACAGAGGATTCCAGACTCAGAATCCATATATTGGAAAATGTCTCTACCGCATCTTTCTGTACCGGAAGTACATTTTCGGTAAAATCAGACAGATACGCATTCTGGCTGTTAATGATGTACATGGCGAAATCTTCGGCCACCATCTTCGCCTGTATGTTGGCGTCATCCGCCACGCTTAAATAGTTACACATCTGTGCATCCAGGCTGACAGAATCGGCAGGATACAAAATGTCCATCCGCGTGCTGGTCGAATCTGTGATCATCGCCTTATAATCCGCCCAGTCGGTAATGTAGTAACCCATGTTGTTATTGCGCATTTTCTTGATTCCCTTTTGCGAAGAAATCGTCTGCTCCGCATCCACGCCAAAGGCCTCCACCAGAGACACCATCGACGTCTTCACCTTGTAGACGGTCTTATTTTGCTTGCTTTCTTTCAGAAGCAAGTCATCCACACTGGTCACTGACGCAACCAGCTGCTGCCCTACCGTAGTATTTTCCACTATCAGCGGAACCGTGAAATTAAGGGGCAGTCTGGTGTAGCGGCTGCTGTCTTCCTCATAATATGCCGACAGGAAATAATAATTCTCCTCCAGATCCTCCAGATTCTCTATAACTGGTTTCTGCAGATCCTCGGCGGCTTCCATCTCTTCTTCCGTAAAATTATCACTGAAGAAAAGCGTCGCTCCGTCCTTTTTCCCGACTTTCTCCAGAACTGTCTCCTTATAGGAATCATCAGCCACAGCTACCAGCGTAATATCTTCGCTCGGATTATCTTTTTCAAAATCTTCCTCAATATTCTCATAATAAGCCAGCTTACTCTCCGGCACATAGAAGTTCACATCACCGGAATAATTCACCCGGAGCAGGCGGGTATGATTGATCACGCCAAAATACCCCGCGACGCCCAGACCCAGGACGAGGACGAGTCCCGCCGCAAACAGCAGTCTCCGTCTGTGCTTTCTCCTCTTTATCTCCTCCTCCGGCGGAACGACCGACCGTTTTCCCTCGATGGCTTCCATCATTTCCCGCATGGTCTGAAAACGATCTTCCGGAGACAGAGCCATGGCCTTCATGATGATGGCATTCAAGCGCTCCGGAATCTCCGGCTCCCGCTCCCGCGGTTCCTGCATATTATCTTCCATCATGCGGCTTAAGGATTCCTCCGGCATCACGCCGGTAACCGCCCGGTACATGCAGGCTCCCACAGCATAGACGTCTGTAAAAGAACCCTGCCGGCTTTTGCCCCGATACTGTTCCGGCGGTGCATATCCGGGTTTTAGCACGATGGATCTCGTCTCTTCCTTCCGTGAATCGGCAAATCTCGCCGCGCCAAAATCTATCAGTTTAATTCTCTGTCCCGTGCAAAGGAAAATATTGTCCGGACTGACGTCTCTGTGAATAATCTGATGCTGGTGCATATTTTCCAAAGCTTCCATGATCGGCATCATGATCTCCAGCATCTCCTCACAGGATATCTTTCCTCCATTTTGAGACAGATAGGTTTTCAGAGAAATCCCCTCCAGGAGTTCCATGACGATATAGGCCGTATTATTTTCTTCGAAAAAATCATAGACGCTGACGATATTTGGGTGAGAAAAAGCTGCCATATTCCGGGCTTCCAGCAGGTATCGTTCCAGGCCCGCAGCAAAATACCCCTGACTCTTGCCCGCATAGACGATGACTTCCTTCCGCCCCGGCGTCCGGTTAACCAGCCCGCTGGGGAAGTATTCCTTTATGGCCGCCACCTGTTCCATCTGAGCGTCCCACACACGATAGATCACCCCGAAACCACCGTAGCCTACGACCGTACCGACGATGTACCGTCCGTGAAGGATCTCTCCCGGATGGAGATGATACAGTTCCCTGGGCGGCGTTCCGTCCACGAAACCACAATGAGGGCATACCTCATATATTTCGTCGTATTCTTTCATACAATTTAAACAACGTTTATTCATATGTATCTCTATCCTTTTCTCTCTCTGTCTTACAGCAGCTGTATCGATTCGGCGGAATTGCCGAGAGTCAGCACGGTTCCCGGTCTCTGTCTGACTTCCTGATTCTTCGGAAGCTGCCCGATGGTAGAGCTGCTGGTTCCGTTGCTCGACATATCCCGGACGATATATTCCGGACCGCTCATTCCCGAGACAAAGTAGGTGATGGAAAGATGGACCCGCGATACTCTGTCCGAATTGCACACCAGGTCGCACTGGGTTTTGTCTCTCCCGATGGTGATGCGTTCCTTGTTCTGCATCTGAATCACACTGCCGGCATACTGGCCACTCAGCATCTTTACACCTCCTGTTCCAGCCGGCTGAATCCTTGAATCCGGCCCCGAGCCCGGACGTCCCACGCACATAATCTGATTCCCGTTATTGGTCTCCCGGTTGAAAGCAGCACTCATGATATTTACATCATAATAAAGCGGATTTCTCCCGAATACGGAGAGCACCACACCAGCGATAGCGAAGATGGCTCCAAAGATGACACAGGCTTTGGTTCCGGTGAAAGAAGGTGTATAATAACTTCCCCCAAATATACTGTAAACATATTGGGTGGCAGAGCCCTCCAGGACATCCATAAGTGTGGAAAAGCATAACAATATAAGAACAATTGATAAAATCGAACACACCGTTCCGGCCACGATCATGTAATAATAGTTTTTATTTCTTGTCTTCATCCGATTCGCCAAACCATATTTCCTTCCGGCCTGCCCCATACGCTGCTCCTGCTTATATATCCAGTACAGACCGTAAATTCCGGCCGTAATCCTGGTCAGAAGGTCTACAAGCACATAGTTCATGGATCTCTCGGAAGCGTCACCGTTCTCCTTCAATCCACAGGCCATGTTGAGATTATATATCATCTCGCAGCGAATATAGGAGAGATAAATATTTACTGCCGCAAGGACTGCTGATCCAATCATCAGCATGACATATGCCATAAAGGCAGTTCCGGTAGACAAGGCCAACACAGCAATCACAAGCATCAGCCATTCCAACGAGGTTACTCCAATGGCGATCCCGCCGTAAATCATGTAGTTTAATCTTTCTTTCAGTTTTCCCATAGTAGTTCTCCTTTGCGTATATTATTTAACTTTTACTTTTAACCCTACTTCTTTTGCTTTCTTTGCAAATTTGCAATTTGTATATTTAGTCTTCGTACATATGATTTTTGCGTTCTGATTCACTTTATAGAACATATATTTTCCGCAACTCTTTATATTACTTTTTAAAGTAATTGTTTTTAACTTTTTACAATTAAAGAAACAATATGCTCCAACCTTTTTTAATGTTTTCGGCAATTTCAGACCTTTCAATTTTGTACAGTCAAGAAATACAGATTTGCCCAGAGATGTTAATCCTTCTGGTAAAGTCAACGTCCCGCTTAATTTTTTACAGCCAATAAATGCTCTGGCTTCAATTTTTGTTATTTTAGCCTTATTTAAATCACTCAACTTATTTAATTCAGTACAAAAACCAAATGCCGTCTCTCCAATCGTTATTTTTGTTTTTGTGCATTTAAATTCAACAGTTTTCAGTTTTTCAAAATAAATAAAAGCTCCATTACCGATTCTTGTCACACCATTCTCTATGACAACTTTGGTAACCTCTTTTCTGTATTTATTATAAGGACTGTATGAATTTTTCTTTGCATTTTTTTTACGGTTCCTTCATTATAATCAGTAAAATAATCATCCATTTTTCCCTTACCAATTATCGTTAAGGTGCCATTAGAATATCGGTAATATACTTCATCTTTACCATCGTCTTTCCCACAGTAGCAATCTGTAATCACTTTTCTAATCGCTTCTAATTTACTCTTATTGGTATCGGAAACTACGTCTTGCTCGATTTCGGTAAGATTATCGTATGCGTCAATCACCTTCTGTGCTGCATGAATTTTATCCAAGGTTATATTTTTTACTGTGAATTTTTCCAAAGCTGTAATCTGTTTATCGACAGAAGTACCCTTTGATGTTATCACAAAAGATTTTGTAATTGTTCCGGTATAGTTCCCTTTCCCTGTAATTGTTACAGTCGCTGTCCCCACTTTTGTATTGTTCTCATAAGATACTGTAAAATCAGTATCCTGTACCAGGATTGTCGATCCATCCATAACCGTCACAACAGGTTTTTTGGCCGTTCTATCGTAGGTGTAACTACTAGAAGACAGGGTTACTGTGCACGAGGATATATCTTTCAAAGATGTTTCATCCTCAATCGTAAAAGTTTTATACTCCGTTCCCGTATAATTTCCTTTTCCAGTAATAGTAACGGTTGCCGTTCCAATCTCCGTATTATTGATGTAAGACACGTCATAATCTGTTCCTTCCTTCAAAGGTGTATCTCCATCTTTGACAGTAACCTTTAGTTTCTGCTCAGTCCCGTCATTTTCTTGTTCCAAAGTTATGGTGCAATCCGAGATACTCTTTGGATCTATAGTAAATTTTTTAGTTACAGTTCCCGTACAGGATCCGATTCCACTCACTGTCACTACAGCAGTTTCCTCTCCCGCATTTATATTATTGCTATATTCCACAGTATAATCAGTATCCGGTGTCAATTCTATGGGAGAATCATCTCCCTCAACAGTTACTGTCACCTCCGGTTTTTGGGCATCTCCACTGTAAGTACATGTGTCCGGAGATATGCTAACCGTACACGAATCCGTGTCAGAAATATCACTTTTTTCTATAGTGAATGTTGTACTAACCTCTCCCTCATAACCTTCTTCCTCATCATCTTTTATTCCAGTTATGGTAACTGTTGCCGTTCCCGCTTCTGTGTTATTCTTGTAAGACACTTTATAATCTGTTCCTTCCTCCAAATTTTTAGAAGTTGTTGTAGAACCAAAAATACCTGTTGAACTGCTATAAGTATAAGTCACGGTGACTCCAGTTTCCTTTGCCGTTCCATCGTAGGTATATGTATTTTGCGACAAGGATATCGTACAATTATCATCCGTTAACTCTGTAGCTGCCTGCACATTCATCTCCCTGTTTCCGAAAAACAATGCTCCCATTAGAATCAGGAAAAATAGCATTCGTTTTTTATTCATAATAGGCACTCCTTTCTTTTTCTTCATAATTCTCCACGTATTCAATTTGAAATGCACAATAATTAATTCCCACGGGCAGCATTTTCATCGAAATCTTTATCCGTATCACTTGTCGACTTCTTTTTCTGTGTCGTCGACGATCCACTGGAACTCGATCCACTACTCGAACTTCCACTACTGCTGCCGCCGCTTGAACTGCCTGTCGTCGGTTTGCTTGCCGTCGTCGGTTCTGGTCCTTTACTGACAGTAATATTCACCGTATCATCCCAATGGAGTGTTCCGCTGATGCTATCATCATGATGGCAGTCGGTCGTAATACTGATGACCGTTCCACTTTCGTAACTGTTGCTGTACTCGTAATCATAATCGTTTTCATCATATGTCAAATACAGTTTGTCCAGCATTTTCTCCACTGTCTTAAGGTCTTTCCCCTGGTAATCTAATTTCGAAAGTGTTACCGGTTTCGGCCCCTTACTGATGGTCAGCAGGATGGAAGTCCCTTCCGCGATCTCATCCCCGGTCTGTATCGTTTCTCCGGCAGTCGCGCCATCGGAACTTGCATATTCTGTGGCTGCGTATTCCATCTCACAGATTTCTCCGACCTGAGCCACAGATTCTCTGGAGTAGGCCGTCCTTTCTTTTAAGCCGACATAGAATCCATATTTTTCCGCCTCATCCAGGGCCTCCTGGAGACTCATTCCAGAAAGCCCCGGCATGGTGAACGTCGTATTTGTCTTTAATCCGGATACACCAGATGAAGTGGTTACTGTAAGGGCGCATCCTTCCGGCAGCTGATCTCCTGTTTCCACAGTATGATCTTCATTATTATCTTCATCGTCTGTTCCGCTATGTCTCTCTATCGATACAACATAGCCAGGAATCAGATAGCTTTCCACCTCTTCGGTTGTCAGAATAAAACCATCCGATTTTAAAGTGTCCAGACTGTCATATCCCACTATATTTTTTGTTATAGCAACGGTATCTTCTCCGGCGCTGACTACCACGTTGATATTTTCGTCGGAAGAACTTTTTTCGGCCTCTGGTGACTGGGAGATGATCAACCCTTTTTCTACTTCTTCACTATACTCCGTATCCACAACCTTCAATCCGAATCCTTGATTTTGTGCGATAGTTTCGGCCTCATCCAAATCGAAATTAATCAGATACGGTACGAGCTTTTGTGAGGCTTCCCCCGCCTCCCCGTCATCGGCATTGTCCAAATTCAACGAAGAACTGTCCGTAACGGACTGTCCGTTATCGTCCGCTGCCTTTCTTATGGATCTGCTGTTCCCGGTGAATAAGCAGATTACAAAAACTGCTGCGACAACCACGACGCCGATCCCAACCCCCAACACCAATCCACTCAATGGTTTCTTTGATTTCTTTTGTGAAAGAACGTCCCCCGTATCGCCGGCAGTGGAAGGGGCTAGCGTTCTTTGCGCTCTCGAAGCCGGTCTCTCCTTTTTCTTCCTTTCAACCAGCCGGGTCGATGTCAGCTGTGTAATCAGCTCCTGGAAATCTCCTGTCCGTTGTCCCGGATTCGGAAACATGCCATTCATGATGATGGCATCCTGGTTATGGTTTACCTGCGCTCCCACCTTCTCCGGCGACAAAAGGGTATCATCGTGCATTCGTTCCACACTCTCAATTGGCGGTACGCCTGTGACCAGTCGGTATAAAACTGCGCATACGCTGTAGACATCTGTAGAGGAAGATCTTTTGGCCACCACCTGCTTTAATTCCGGAGCAATGTACGTATCCAGTGCCATGGAGGATATTTTCTTTTCCTGACTTGGGATGTCGAACTGATAACTGCCAAAATCAGTCACCTTCACTTCCCCTGACTCGGTGAGGAAAATGTTATTCGGATTCACCCGGCAATGATATATCTGTCTGCGATTGAGTATATCCAGCGTTTCCATGACAGGCATCATATACTCCAGTGCCTGTCCCATACTCATCCGGTTCTCCTTACTGAGATGTTCCTCCAGTGTCTCTCCCTGAAGATATTCCAGGACAATATAGCCGGTATTATTTTCCGAAAAAATGTCTTTGATCCTGCAGAGTCCCGGCATCTTCTGATTTTCCAACAGATGTCCGTCCCGCAGGAAGGAATCATATCCCTTTTCAAAATTATCCTCCCGGCTCCCTTCATAGGCATTTACTGCGTTGGTGCCCATAACCCGGGAGGCATATTCCCGCGGATAATATTCCTTGATCGTCACCTTTTCCAGGTGCACCAGATCATATGCAATATAATTAATACTGAATTCATCAAATTTCTTTGACAGACCGACCATATATTGCTGTTTTAAAATGGTTCCCGGTTTCAGGCAGAAACCATCTTCGGGCAATGCGCCATGCGCGGTGCCGCATCGAGGACATATATCGAAATAAGAGTCATATTCCTCCATACATCCCATACATCTGATTTTCATACGTTTTCCTCCGTGTTGTGATGGGGTTGTTCTTTTTCTTCATAGTTCTCTATATATTCATTTTGAAATGCACTATAATTAATTCCCACGAGCAGCATTTTCATCAAATGCATCACTTGTCGACTTCTTTTTCTGCGTTGTCGACGTCCCATTGGAACTCGATCCACTCGAGGAACTTCCGCCACTACTGCTGCCACTGCTTGAACTGCCCGTTGTCGGCTTGCTTGCCGTCGTCGGCTGTGGCCCTTTACTGACAGTAATATTTACCGTATCATCCCAATGGAGCGATCCGCTGATGCTATCATCATGGTGGCAGTCGGTCGTCATGCTGATGACCGTTCCTTGTGCATAGCTGTTGCTGTAGGCGTAATCAAAACTGTCTTCATCATATGTCAGATACAGTTCGTCCAGCATTTTCTCTACTGTCGATAGGTCTTTCCCCTGGTAGTCTGACTCCGAAAGCGTTACCGTTTTCGGTCCCTTACTGATGGTCAGCAGGATGGAAGTCCCTTCCGCGATCTCATCCCCGGTCT
>JAJQDO010000336.1 GCA_021202175.1 Clostridiales bacterium
TTATATTACCATTTCTTTTGGCATTTTCCAATGAAATTCTTTTTCTTTCTTCAACTGCTGTCTCGTCCTGCCATGTTTTCGAATAAACATCCTGTACCTTTTTAGAACCATCCGCAGGATCATAAACCACGCTGCACTTGCAATTATTATGCTTCCGGAAGACATCATTTCCGGTATTCTTCACATCCTCATAATTATACGTTCCGGCCAAGGCAAGACACCATTTGCACGCTCCGGAATTCGCCCTTCTTATGATCTTCGGGTGCAGGCCGCTCTGGTAATGGAAATCGGCATTCTCCTTCACACTGTCAAATACAACATTCCTTGAATTCGTGACAATCGTCTGTAAGAAAGCCTTTTCTCTGTCCGAATACATTTATACATTTCAGCGTCCGAAATATATTTTACGATCCCTTCCGTTCGTTCATTGTTGTATTTCGCCTTAACCGCCTTCAGACCCAGCTTCGCGTTCGCGTTCATATTGTTTTGGCAGATCGCGCACTGTTCCACGACTTTTTCATAATTTTTCTTCAGCATCGGTTCCGATATGGTCTTCGCGATATTGTAATACATTTTCCCATCTGGTAGCATGGAACCGCTCACATTGTTCTTGATCGCATTAGAAAGGCATTCTCCTAAAACATCCGCATATTCCAATACATCCTAATAACTCAGATGTTTCTTTTCAATCTTTTTCATCAGCTTCTGCAGTTCTTTATTGCCCTTGATCTGCTCCTGATAATCCTGCTCAATCGCTTCCAGCAGCTCCAGCCCTATGTCATTCATAATCACTCCTCGTTATAATTGATGCCAGTCAGGTCCCGCGGGTTTTCCTTCCTATTTCAGTCCACGCTCCCGCGAGGCGAGCGACGGTTCTTGATAATAGAGTCTAATTCTTTCTGGCTAAAAGTACGGTCCTCCTGTCCGGAGTCCTGCTGTTGATTGGTGTTGTCCAGGTTCTGTTCTGCCATTATCTCTACTTCCTTTCTTCATTTTTTTGCGGCATGAATTGCCTTACCTCTTCGTTTGTGGCACGAATAGCCATTTTTTTGTATTAAAAAAGGACTGTGATGATTCACAATCCTTTTTTGACGTTATTTATTCGACTGGTTTTACTAACTTTCAATTTCATGTATCATGCTTTTCAACATTTCTTCTGCTGATGGATATTCATCAAGATAAAATCTGTCTCCATCTTCCGGAAATATATCTCCCATTGCTTGCTTCTCATTTTCAGCATATTCAATACACAATGCATCTTCTCCCGGAAATGCAAACACTCTAAATATGCTTCCATTATCACTCACATGGGCTTCACTTTTCCCGAATTTCTTTAATGGATATAGATTATTCATTTGTGTTTCTATTACATTCAGCAATTTTTGCTTATCAGTCAAATATCTCATCCCCATTCGTCTTATATCTATGGCTCCCCTTGCCACTAGACAATTTATAATATTCGCTTTTGTGATGACTTGATTCTTTTGGATGATACTGGAGATATCCATCTCCTAAATAATTTGTACCAAACCCTCCGCCATCAAGATAGTCAATTCCCTTTAATGTCCCTCTTTTTAACGGTGTAATAACGAACCCTTTTTCTGCCAGTTTCTCATATAGCTTGCTTGCCTCAATGTTAAAGAATTCTTTCGGACTATTATATGCATCTATTATAAAATCCAGTTGATCTATTGTCAACGAATTTGGTCCGCTCAACATTCTTCTCAAATTGTTTATTTTCTTATCTGAGTCTTTGCCAGGGGCGAAATCGTAAATTTTCTTATACTTTTCTGGATCATAACCCTCAATCGTACTATTACTATCGAATCGGATCGCGTACTGGCAATCGGAATTCGCATGGATATGTTCCGCATGCCCGTTTTTTAACGCTTCTTTTGACATGTACTGCCATCCTCTGGATGCCAGTGTCAGGCAAAATGCGCAGGTATCGCCCTGCGGCACCCATGCGAACTGGGCTCCATCCCTCATGGCATTTTTCAGGGTGGTATCAGCGCCTGTCCGCTTCACAAGCCTCCCGACAGCTGACGGGACCAGCTTTTCAGACTGTTTTTTGGCTCCATTCACTGCTTTGCTACTTCACCATATTCCGGTGTAGCCGCCGCTTCTGCGGATTTTATGATGACTTTCTGCGCCGTTGCCGTTACCTCATACATCTGACAGATTTCAATCCACGCTCTCGCGAGGGGAGTAATGATTAAAATTACGGATTCGACACGAGCCAAGACAAAGAATTTTGCACAATTAAGCATTGGCGATTTTTTTAGGTATCAAGGAAATTATTACATAAAAATCAAAGACGCTGATTTGGAAAGCGGCGCTCAGGCATTAAATTTATCCAAAAAAGGAGTTATAGGTTATTTTCGTTATGATGACAGAGCAACTCCGGTTGATGCGGAAATCACCATTTATCCAGAGGAAACATTATGATTAAAGCCTGCACGATGTGCATATATGGCAGAAGGATAAAATACAATGCAATCGACGGAAGCGGATGCACAAATCCGCACAGGAAAGATGACTGGGGATTTTATAGTATTTGTCAAAAGCCGCCATGTCCTACTTGGTACCCGGATCTGGAATTGACATCGGATCCCGAATTTAAGGGGAGCGATTTATATGGAAAATCCATGTACTAGATGCTGTGACAGAGATTTCTGTATCAATCCATCTATGTGCTAGAAAAAGTCAAATTATCAATCAAGGATGGCAAGAGCCAGAAAGGAAAGAAATGATGGAGCTGATTTATGATGAGAAGCTGGAAGCCTAGATAGAACCATATACGACTATATTGGTGACGACAGAGGAAGAATATAAGATACCCCGGGATGCTATCGACATGCGTCAGGAAATGAAAGAACTCGGAAAGTATAGCCTGGAAGGTGATGCGAGGAAATTTCTTGCATGAAAGAGTGCTATGAACCGACTGATCGAGCAGTACACAACAGTATCGTCAAAGAGAGAAAGTGAGGAAAACGATGGACGATTACAAGAAGACGGGGTGCCGCTCCCGAAGCAGGCAAAGGAGATGACTACAATGGATGACTTAACATATAACGCTTCCCATGCAGCCGATTCGACGGCGAAGAAGGCAATAAAAGCAGCGGTTAAGCCGCCAGAAAAGGTACAGAGATTTATCAAATTTGTAAAGTACATAGCAAATTGGGACAAACTTGAAATCATAGGGAGAATCAGTATTAAGGACAAGGAGACCGGCATCACTTACAAATAGGAGGCAGGCCATGGAAGAAGAATTTGACGAATTAAGGGAATTATTCTTGGATGGCATCATAACAATCGAGGAATACGTTGACCGATATAACGCAATGATCGAAGAGGAATCCGAGAGAGAACGGCATCCATTTGAACCGCATGAGCACATCTAAGGAGGAGCATCCGATGGACAAATCTATCCTGATACAATACACGGACATGCAGGCGGAAGTGAAGGAACTTCGGTGGTTAATCACGGCCACGCAGGCCAGGCTTGACAAGATAAAACGAGAAGGTCCTGTCAGTGATGTGGTAAGCGGTGGCATGGGCGGAACAGAACATTTCAAAGTATCAGGATTCCCGACACCACGCTATACGCAGGAGAAGAACCTTTTGCTTGCCAGGCAGCGTCGCCTTGAAGGTAAGGAGATAGAATTACTGGATTTGCAGAATCAGGTAGAGGAATACATAGAGTCCATTGATAAGAGTGAGATGCGGATAATGCTCCGGTTGTATTACATTGAAGGATTGACGTGGAGACAAGTAGCAGACAGGATGAACCGATTATATCAAAAACAAAGAATTCCATATACGGAAGATAGTTGTCGAATGAAGAATAAAAGATTTTTGAAAACATATAATTATTACTACCTTCTTATATTGACTTATACGTATAAAAGGCGTATAATAAAGTCAAATAAATTAAGGAGGGAGATAGTTTAAAAAGACGCGAATTGATAAAACGTCTCGAAAAAGGCGGCTTCGTGTTGAAGGAACATGGCGGTAATCACGATATATATAAGCGTGGTAGCGATATTGAGATAGTTCCAAGGCACAAAGAAATAAACGAAATTACCGCCAAAAAAATAATAAAAAAATGGGGACTGTAATAGTCCCCAAGACTCCTTAATTTTATATATAAATATTATTTAACACATGGGTAACAAGGAGAAAGAAGGAGGAACTATGAAAGGCGTGTATCCGGTCTTTGTAAAAAAGGCAAACGAAGATTATTTGGTTTTTGTCCCGGATATGGAAATCTATACAGAAGGTAAAGATTTTTATGACGCTATCGAAATGGCACGGGATGCAATCGGCTTAAAGGGTATTAACTTAGAGGATGATGAGGTGGAATTGCCTCAGGCTTCTACACAGGAAGAAGCCATGCGAAAGGCAGAAGAAGATGCAGATGAGGATATGGATTTTTCTGATGGTGTATTAACTTTTGTAGATGTTGATTTTAGTGCATACAAAAACAAAGTTAGAAATAAAGCCGTTAAGAAAAATTGTACAATTCCGTATTGGATGAGCGTTCAAGCTGATCGGATGGGCGTAAATTATTCACGATTATTGCAGGATGCAATATTGGGAGTAATTGAAAACGCAAAAGCATAATATTAATATGCGAAAAGAGGAGCAAAAAACTCCTCTTTTTATTATTTTTTTCAAAATGTTCGGTCACGTTTGCTTAATCTGTGATATTCTTATAATCGAGATGTGGTTTAGTAAATGCTTTCTTTTCTTTTCCAGGAAGGACGCCTCACGGAATGTAGTCTGTGGGGTGTTTTTCTTTGCCTTCTTTCGCGCAGAAAAAGTTTACATTTCTGAAAAATAATTACAGAAAGCGTTTGACAAATACGTAGACGTATGTTATACTATATACATAAGGAGGTGAGATACACCTTAACTTCCAGTATTTTTTACGCCTAAAAAGAAAATAATCCTGTTTAAACCT
>JAJQDO010000324.1 GCA_021202175.1 Clostridiales bacterium
GGGCGATACCATGCGCCTTTTAAAAGAAAATGAGATGGAAGTATCGGAACTTTCCTTCAGCCCGGGACATCTGGTGGCGATGATTCGCATGATCGAGTCCGGCGCCATCAACCGCAAGGTAGCGAAAAAGGTTTTCGAAGCCATCTTCAAGGAGGATGCTGAACCGGAAAAATATGTAGAAGAACATGGCCTAAAGACTGTAAATGATGAAGGTGCTCTGCGGAAGGTGATTGAAGAGATTGTCGAGAAGAATCCGAAATCTGTCGCGGATTATAAGGCAGGAAAGAAGAAAGCGATGGGATTTTTCGTCGGTCAGACTATGCGGGCGATGAAGGGCAAGGCTGACTCGGCTATGGTGAATCAGATATTACAGGAGATTCTTGGGTGATAGGTAGTCAGCGACGAGGTGATATTTTGATGGATCCTACAGAGTATAAATTGATGATAAACGTAGCGAGGTGTCAGCGGATTATATGTAGGAGTAGATTGAAAACAGCGCGTTGATGTTAAGTTGGCCGACTATGCAGGTGAATGGAGAAAGACATGAAACAGGTTCCCGTTTTAAATTCTATGGAAAAGACCAGGGACACGAAGTTCCTGAAAAATTATACCTTAAATTATACCAATACCGAAGGGAAGGAAAAGATATATGAGACGGTCAGTAATTTCGATTACGACCGTCCGGAACAGCTTGGCGAAAGTGTGGCCGGCGTCATTATCGTTGGCTGGAAAAAGGATAAGATGCTTTTATGCCGGGAGTTTCGCATGGGCGTCAATCATTTTGTCTACAACTTTCCGGCTGGACACATTGATGAGGGAGAAGACGTGGAACATTGCGCGGCAAGAGAGCTATATGAGGAGACTGGTCTTAACATTGTAAAGGTCTACAAGGTGCTCCCGCCTTCCTATGCTTCGCCGGATCTGAGTGATTCCACGGCATGGCTGTTGTTTGCGGAAGTGGAGGGAGAGCTTTCGGATCATACGGAAGCCGATGAATGGATCCAGCCGGGATTTTATAGCAAGGAAGAGCTTGGCCAGATGCTTCTTACGGAACGATTTTCCGGCAGAGCCCAGATGGCGGCGTGCTTCTATAGTATCAGCGGTTCGGCCGGATTTCCAGGGGACTGATGGTTGCCATATGACCGACAAAGGGGAACGGGATAGAGAGGAGAGTATGAATTTATCTATGAAATGTAGGAATACAGGGATACAGGCAGGACGCTGTTTTATGGAGTGGCGCGGCACGAAGTCCGTGACTTCCTGCACTACATGAACAGAAAGGTAGATTTATATGGACAAAAGAAAAAGAAAGCATCTGGGGATACGCAAGTTCTTCAAAGGAAAATCCGGGAAAAGGTTTCTGGTATTTCTAGAAATATTGCTGGTGGGCGCTTTCCTGGTGCAGCCTGATTTATATTATGACGCGACGGCGGAAACGTTTTTAAAAAGATTCTACGCAGATTCGATCAGCATCTGTGGGGGTCTGTGGATCATTCTGGTATTTCTCACGATAAAGGATTTTCACATCCGTCCGAAGATGAATAAGATGATAAGCTGGATTACAGCGGTAATTACACCAGCGGTTGCTTTTCTCTGGCTGGAATCTTATGATCACATGCAGTTTTGGGCTCCGCTGAACCAGATACCGGGATGGTATCTGTTCCTTGATCTGGTTATATATTATGTTATTTACTTATTTTTGCTTCTGATATGTAACAGTATCCGCGGCGCATCTATCGCGATGATTATCGTGACAGCCTTTTTTGGCATATTGAATTATGAATTGACGCTCTTTCGGGGCATGTCCATCATCGCGTCGGATATCTACTCTATCCTGACAGCGGTTTCCGTGGCTAATACATACCGGATTCAGATAGATGTGGATACGGCAGAATATTTTATGCTGGCACTTGTTCTTGTGGCGCTACTGCTCAAACTGGAAAGATTCCGTCTGTTTCGCTGGAAAGGCAGAATCGTGTTTGCTGCCGCATATATTGCTATTTTTATGGGCTTTTGCCAGGTATATGTTTACAGTGATTATCTGGAAGACATCGGCGTGGATTTCCGAGTCTATCGCCCGCAATACAAATACCGTTATTATGGAACTCTGTTAACGACCATCCGCACCTTCGGATATCTGCACGTCACGGTGCCGGAAGGATATTCGGTCGAAGCCGTGCAGGAGATTATCGCGGAATTTGAAGAGTCACAGCAGACTGCGGCGGCACAAGACAGCACGGGTTCCACGGAAAATGCAGAGAATACGACCGGAGACATTGCAACGACAACGGACGATGCTTCCGGGTCCGCAGCCAATACTTCCGCAACCACGGAATCTCCGAATATCATTGTGGTGATGAACGAATCCTTTGCGGATCTGCAGGTGTTGGGAGACCTTGAGGTTACGAAAGATTATATGCCGTTTTATCGTAAACTGACGGAGAATACGATTAAGGGATACACCTATTCTTCCGTTTTTGGAGGCAACACGGCTAACTCGGAATTTGAATTTCTGACGGGGAATACGATGGCCTTTTTGCCGGATAATTCTGTGCCATATCAGTTGTTTTTGCGTACGACGACGGCGGGTTTGACCTACACTTTGAAAAATCAGGGTTACAGCCCGGCTTACGCCTTGCACCCGTATTATCGGACGGGCTACAGTCGCTATAAGATTTATCCGTTGATGGGATTTGATTATTTTTATACATCCGATGATTTTTCCGTCTTTACGGACACGGTCAATTATCACATAACGGACTATGAGGACTACAAAAAGATCATAGAACTTTATGAGGATTCTCAGGAAGATGATTCTCCTTTTTATCTGTTCAATGTGACGATGCAAAATCATGGAAGCTATACCGGGAGCACCTTGGAGACTGGAGATACGGTGCAGTTAGAAGGCGAATATCAATATTACAGAAAGGTGGAGCAATATCTGAACATGATCAAGATGTCGGATAAGGCTTTGAAATATCTGGTGCATTATTTTGAGAAGGTGGAAGAACCGACAGTGATCGTATTTTTCGGCGATCATCAGCCGGATTTGGACGAAGAATTTTATAATCAGCTTTTGGGGACGTCTATCGATCAGCTTGAAGGGGAAGACCAGCAGCAGCTTTATAAGGTGCCGTTTTTAATTTGGGCGAATTACGATATCGAAGAGCAGACGGTGGAACGGACCAGCAATAATTACCTTGTCACCTATCTGGCAGAGATTGCGGGAATTGAGACGACAGGATATATCGATTACCTTACACAGCTGCGGGAAAAGATTCCGGCGATCAATGCCATCGGCTATTGGGGTGACGATGGGAATTTTTACGAAAATGATGATGAGAGTTCTCCGTATTATGAGCTGATTCATGATTATAATCTGTTGGAGTACAATAACCTTTTCGGCAAGGAGGATCAGCAGACATCGTTCTTCTATGTGTCGGATGATGAGTGATTGAGACCTGGAGAATAGATAGTAACAACAGGTGTAAGCAAAATAGCGTTCAGGATATAGTGTCTGAGGAGATGAATCTTGATGCGATGAAAGCAGAGATTGATAAAGCAAGATATGAGGAGGATGTTTCATGGTATCACAAAGGGTTACGATTATGAATCCCACTGGCCTTCATGCCAGGCCGGCGGCGAATCTGGTAAAGGTTGCAAAACAGTTTCAGGCAGAAATCACGTTGAAAGCAGGAGGGCAGCAGTTCATGGCGAAGGATATATTCAGCCTGATGAATGCGAATGTTCCATGTGGGACAGAAGTCCTGATATCGTGTGATGGCGATGATGAAAAGGAAGCATTGAAGACCATTGTCCAGGGTATTGAAGATGGATTGGGAGAGTGACATAATAAACGATGAAAAAGAGAACCTGGCAGTAAGTGTCAGGTTCTCTGTATATAGTAACCTTTTGGATATAATTAAGAACCTAGAAGGTTCAAAGATGTTGAACTATTGAATCTGATAAGGTATAATTGTGAGTATAAGGAGGTGATAACGTGGCACTGGCAACCTTTAGTGTAAGAATGGATGAGAATTTGAAACATCAATTTGATTCTTTGTGTACAGAATTTGGAATGAATGCGACAACGGCTTTTAATATATTTGCAAGAGCTGTTGTTCGTGAGAAAAGAATTCCCTTTGAAATTAAAGCATCAGATGATGCGTTAAAAAGGGATGGGATGAAAGTGTTTTCGGAACTTAGAGAGCAGGCAAAACAAAATGGCATTCAGGATATGACACTTGAAGATATCAATGAAGAGATTAGCAAAGTAAGACGTGGGGAGGCGGATGTTTGATTTGTTATGCAGTAATTGATACGAATGTTTTGGTCTCAGCACTTTTATCAAGGCATGACGATGCGGCTACGGTTCGGGTAGTTGAGAAGATTTTTTCAGGAGAAGTAATTCCTCTTTATAACAAAGATATTTTGAACGAATATAAAGAAGTTTTACAAAGAAAGAAGTTTAATTTTCCTAAAGAAAAGATTACCGTATTACTTGATATTATTGAGAAACTAGGTGGAGAAGTCAATCCTGCTCCAACAAATGAAGTTTTACTTGATAGTAAGGATTTGCCTTTTTATGATGTTGCTACGGAAAGACAAAACGATGAAACATATTTGGTTACAGGAAATATGAAGCATTTTCCTGCAAAACCTTATATTGTTACTGTACAGCAATTTCTGAACATTTTGGATCAAAGATAAATGTATATAATTAACAAAAATATTGGATAACATCTAAAAATAAGGTGATATGATTTCTGGAGATCATGTCACCTTATTTTTTCGTAATAACGATTAAAAGATTACTTCATTCAGGAGATTTCTGAAGATATGCTGCTTACGATTTCTCCGGTATGAGGTTCTCTTTCAGTCACAGCCGTTCCTGAATCGTCTTCTTGTAAAAACGGAGCAGCGTCACTTCCAGAAG
>JAJQDO010000046.1:0-20808 GCA_021202175.1 Clostridiales bacterium
TATGAGCACTACAATACCGCATATCCCATCAGCAGAAGGGCTACCAGACATCCGGGAATCACCCCGGCCATGAAAAGATCCCTTACGGACTCTCCGGACGCCAGTCCATACATGATAAACGGAATACTCGGGGGGATGATAACCCCAAGACTTCCCGCCACGGCAATGATCGCCACACAGAACTTCTTGTCATAACCCAAATCTAAAAGTATCGGAAGCGTCATACTTCCTACCGCAGCCACCGTCGCCACACCCGAACCGGAAATCGCGCCATAAAAAAGACAGGTAATGACAACCGCGCAGGGCAGCCCTGCCGTCCTCTTTCCAATCAAGTAAGAAAACAGATTGAACAGCCGTCGGGAGATTCCTCCTTTTGCCATAATAATTCCTGAAAGAATAAACATCGGTACCGCAAGCATAGGGAAACTGTTTAAAGCATTAAACATGGCACGCACAATATATGTAGCACTTGCCGTAAAGGATGCGTCAAACGCGCTCGGCAGTACACAGGCGATACAAAGGGAGATCGAAATCGGAATCGCCAGAATCAGACAGATTACAAACATTAACATTACAACGCCCGCTGACATTATTCCTCACCTTCTTTCCCATTATTTTTTCTCATATGAAAAATACGCTTGACAAATTTTTCAATCAGCCTGATCTCACACAACACAAAGCTGATAAGCGTAATCGACTGCACAATCCACATCGGAATCCCGCATGCCGGGCTCGTCGACTGACTAACATAAGATGAATATACATAATGATAAGCAAAGGGAAGCAGGTAAGCAAAAAGGATGAACTCCACCACATACGTAAACAGATGCATCACAGAAAGTACGATTCCGTTTCCAATCCCTTTGAACAGATCAACAAATTGTTCGATCTTAATCGACGAATTATTTTTGATGCAATAACTGATGCTCAAAAATCCTGTCCAGATAAAACAATAGCGCGTCACTTCCTCAGACCAGGAAAGTGAATTGCCAAAAACATATCGAGCCGCAACCTGAATTCCCATGATCATCATCATGGCAAACAACAACACGGCAAGGGCCGCTTCTTCCAAATGCTGATTCAGCCATTTGATAGCTTTCATTTTCTCCTCCTTTTTCTTTTCGAAAATTACCCTTTATTATATATTCAAAATGTTAATTTTTTTAGTGAAAATTGATATTTTTCAAAATATTTTTATATGATAAAATAATCTGAAAACCTATATCATCATCTTTGGCGATGCATTGCACAACCCTCCGTTATGATACGCAAAACCGGTTTACAAATCATATATTCCTTTAGAAAACCCAACTATCAAAAAGAGGCGGGCAAAAATGCCCGCCCGCAAACAAAACATTGTTAAAACTAAACTCAATAATATAGTGATTTATTGCAATTTTATATTCAGCAGAGTCTAATAAATGTCATCTTTTCCTTTTGCTGCTGCCCAGCTTACGCCAAACCACTTCTTATACTGAGATGCAAGATACAGACAGAACAGAAGACCAACAGCAGCGAATACCAGGTTGATTGCCAGACTATATCTACTAGCAACACCTTCATCGCCAAATATGGTAGTCAACTGGCTGGTGATCACAGGCATAACATATCCGGACAGACCCATCAATGTATAGTAAATACCAAGGTTACGACCTTTTGGACCCGGATGGAACTCATTCGTCAGAGCTACACCACACTGCAGAGCGCCGCCGGCCGCAAAGAAACCGATTGCAAATGCAGCTACCTGAACCATCGTTACACTATGGGTGGTGATTGCCAATGCATAGAATACGATAGAACCACAAAGGTCAATGATTAAGATTTTTAAAGTTCTCCATCTGAATCCAGCCATAGCGAAGGTCCAGATCAGAACGGCTGCCAGAGAACCACCGGTGTAAAGAGAAGTCAGGGCTGCAGATGCGGAATCACTCATTCCTACATAGGTCAGACCATAACGGGTAAGCAACTGCTGTGCGGAATACATCGTAGACATGTTGATGAATCCCATGAGAGCCAGTGGAACCACGAGCCACTTTGGAGCTGGCACTTTGAAACGTTCCTGAGCGATTTTCGCATCTTCATCCAGAGCGCCTTTTTCTTTCTTTTCTACCGTACCTGCAGCTTTTTTCGCTTTTAATTCCTCGTCATAGGAATATGGAGCGATGAACGCGATCACAAGAACGATTACGGACATTACGATTGGAAGGATAACGCCGGTCCTCCATGCATTGCCGCCCTGTGCGCGAAGAGCAACTACGATCATCGGATAGATCAAACCGGAAATGGAAATAAATCCTTTGATCAGGATAACTGCCGCACCAGGAGCTTTAATCCAGCTTTCCTGTGCTGCCGCATATAAAGAACCATCGAAGAAGGATGTCGCGGCACCACCAAGGAACGCGCAGACACATGCTACAGCAAAGCTGGTTGTCATCAGCAGTCCGGCAAACATCAACACATACATAATGGCACCAATCATAGCCATTATCTTTCTACCAATCTTATCAGAAATCTCACCGCAAATCCAAACGGTCAGGAACTTAGCGAGTCCTGTGTAACTGATTGCCGCATAAACACCAGCACTGTCTGTACCCCATTGTGCTGCGAAATTATCCAGATTCTGACTGATAACGATAGCCTGTATACCATGTGTCAGATATGCCAGATATACTACGGCCAAAGTCAGAAAATACTTTTTCCCTCTCATATTATTTTCTCCTTCCTCTGTTGATTCAGGTATTAAGTGATTATGTGAAACATTTCTAGCCCTAAATATTCAATCCGCTTTCTCAACGTTACTTCCACACCTGTAATCAAATTCATTCGCATATAAATAAGTTATTTTTTTAACAATGTTGCTTATAAATATTTTCTTATAATAAATTGCTTTAAAATGAATCTTTTTTTGCCTTTTTCCAAAAAAAGATTCATTTATCCGCATCACATATACTGCTTATACACCCAGCGCCTTCTTTCCCTGTACAGCACCTTCCGCAATGTATTCTTCGATCTGAGCCTCATCATAGCTCAGTTCCTTCATGATGTCTTCTGTATCGGTACCCTGTGCTTTTGTCACTTTAACATCTGGCTTAAAGCTGCCAAATTTTACCGGATTCAACGGGATGTTGCGCTGGCCAGATGGGCAATCAAGCTTCGTCATAACGTCATTCGCCCATACCTGCTCATCGTCATAAACATCCATAGGTGTCATGCAGATCTCACAAGGTACATCATTGGATTTAAAGATCTTCAAAATCTCTTCCAGGGTGAACTGGCCGATCGCATTGTCAAGAATCTCAACGACTTCTCTGTTCTTCCCCAGTTCATTCATATGATCGCAGTTCGAGTAATCCGGATGGTCAATGAGATCTTCTCTGCCAACCAATGTCATAATCTTATTAAAGTCGCGATCATATTCCGGCGCACACATTGCCAGAAGTTTGTCATCCTTTGTGCGATAAACATTGTTCGTCGGAGCGATTACTTCATAACGGCTCTTTGGATACTGGTTGCCATACTGCGCGGATACCATACCAGTGCTGAGCATAAATACTGCTGCATGATGAAGGCTGACAGTAACCTTATCGCCTTTTCCTGTACGATTTCTGTTATATAATGCAGCACAGATACCGGAAGCAAGGCAAAGAGATACCTGGAAATCACCAAAACCGTTGGTAGGAATCATCGGGTCTCCACCCTTGTTTACTGTTGTACCATAAACACCGCCACGAGCCATATAGCAGGTTACGTCAAATCCGGCACTGTCCTTTTCCGGACCAGCTTCGCCATATCCCAGACACTGTGTCCAGATAATCTGCGGATATTTCTCTGCTACAGTTTCATAATCCAATCCTAATTTCTTTAAAGATTTGGAACGGATATTAGTAATAAATACATCTGCATTGGTAAGCAGCTTATCCATGACTTCCTTACCCTTTGGATTCTTCAGGTTGATTGTCATGAATTTCTTGTTCATGTTGGACATATCAAAGCCCAGGTTCTCTTCATCTGTATAAGGCATGCCAAAAACGGCGCCCTGGGTACGTCCTGGATCTCCCTTGCCGGACTCTACTTTTATAACATCTGCGCCCCACTCACCAAGAACACGCGCACAGGTCGGAGCTGCAAGAAATGTGGTAAGGTCAACGACTTTAACACCTTCTAATGGTTTCATAGCTTATATCATCCTTTCATGTTAACCACAACTACGCCCATCCCTGTAAAAATCTGGAATGGACGTAATTGTACTATATAGAAATCAATAATTAATATACATTATTTTAAGAATTCTCTGGTCACTCTCAAAACGCCTGCGAATTAATAATTAATTGCCATACGGGATACGTCCGCCGCATTTATCAAGGCCACGGAATGCTGTCAGTCTCTGTACTGTACGAGGACCTTCCTCAAGCCACATAGCACGGCAGTCACGATACAGACGCTCTACTGGGCCGTAGTCAGAACCATCAGGTCTTCTAACGCCGTTATTATCTTCAAAGTATCCAATACCACCGAAGATCTCTAACATAGCATCGGAAACTTCACGAACTACATCGATAGAGAGCAGTTTACACATAGCTGCCTTCATATCGATATTCTTGCCAGCATCGTAATCTTCTGCGAAATCCCAGACAGAAAGACGAAGAGCATTGATCTTGGTACCCATATCAGCGATGGTCTGCTGGATAGCCTGTCTCTTGCAGAGAGGTTTGCCAAATGTTACACGGTCATGAGAACGTTTGATGGTCATCTCAAGCATACGCTGAGCCATACCAAGGTTGGAAACAGCGATGTGTGCACGGGAAACTGCTAAGGAGTGCATAGCAACTTCCAGGCCCTGTCCTTCTTTGCCAAGGAGGAATTTCTTATGAACTCTCATGTTCGTGAATCTTAAATCAGCATGTCCTGCGCCACGGCAGCCCATCATGTGAGACATAGGAACGATTTCAAAACCAGGTGTGTTAACATCTACAAAGAAAGCGGAAAGAGATTCGTCTTTGTCAGATGTCGGGTCGGTCTTAACAATCAGGTATGTAAAGTCAGAGCAGTCTGTATGGGAAATCAGAGTCTTCTCACCATTGATTACATAGTAGTCGCCATCTTTGATCGCTGTTGTGTGAAGGTCTGCGCCTGTGCCGCCTGTTCTCTCTGTCAGTGCGAAGTTTACATAGATGGTCTTATCCTGGAATTTATCCATGTACTGTGCCTTCAGCTCATCGCTTCCGAAGTCATCAAGGATTCTCCAGTCAAGGTCTGCTGCATGATGAAGATGCATACGCATTCCGCCCGGTCCACGGGAGAATTCTTCCTGAACCATCAGGATCTGTTTTTCGGAAAGACCATATCCGCCGTACTTTTCCGGTAATGCAAAACGATATAAGTCGTTCTTGATCGCAAGATCGTAGAATTCCTTCGGGAATGTGTTTGTAATTTCGATCTCTTTCTGCATTTCATCGAAAGGTCCTTCTGCGAGTTCACGGATCTGGATTAAATAATCCTGAAATTCCTGTTCTGTTAATTTCATTTGCATTCTCCTCCCTCTAAACTCACTAACTTCTACCCCCCGGATCAAGAAGTATCTTTTTCTCCTCCACTGACATCATTATACTTATAAATCTGCCCTATAACAAATCGTTTTGGGTTCGCCAAAAAGCCCAAAAACATAGTATAATTCTATAAATCCAAAGAGAAATCTATAGGATTTCCCGCCAATTTTTCCGCCCGTTTCCATTTTCCTTTATTCAAGCTATACAGAATAATAAAAAACCCCATCCTTTTCCTCTCTGCGAATGATTTCTTCCCAATACAGATGTTCCAGATGGGCAAAGGCTTCTCCGGCGGCGAACCATTTCTGCGTGATGGCAAACCTTCGGAAATCTCCTCCGCCATAATCCCATTTCATATCCTCGGCCACCTGGTATGCGTTTCGCGGCCCTTTTTCCCGCAATATCCTCTGCACCTCATCCAGCCTTTTTGCATGGTGCTGCTTCAGCTCATCAATTCGTTTCCTCATGTCCGGCAGCAGATAGCGGTGCGCACTGAACAAATAGTCCACATCAAGCTGATATGCCCGGTTGAGGCTGACAAGATATTCTCCAAGCGCGTCAAAATCCAGTTGCCAGAAGGTGATATTCGGCGTGATCTTCCCCAGAATATGGTCTCCTGCCAATAATATTTTTTTCCGGGGTTCGTAAATTCCTGCCAGGCCCAGCGTATGCCCCGGAAAGAGATATACATAGAACAGAAAATCTCCCAGATCGATCATATCTCCATCTCTCAATGTATCAAAGGCGACCGGTGGTTTTCCCCCGGTGTTGCCGCAGGCCGGATGTGTGCGAAAGGCTTCCATCCCTTCCTCATATCCAAAGCCTTCCCATTTGGCCATTTCCATAATCTGCGTATCGAGTCCCACATTTCTCATATCATTATAAAAATCCGCCTCTACGGAACTGATATACATATGTTGAAAGCATCCTTCTTTTTTCAGGGACAGGAGCGCGCCGATATGATCCTCGTGAGCATGCGTGATAAAAACATCCGTCTCTTCCGGACGGCAGCCGATATCCGCCAAAGCGGTTCTGATCTTGTTTTTCCCCACTTCTGTGTCAAACCCCAGGTCAACGATCAGATTTCTTTTTGAACCCTTGATAATAAAACAGTTTAACTCTTTTAACGGGCTCCCGAGCAATGGAATCCCTTCCATATAAATATTTGGATACACTTCTCTCACAGCACAACCTCCTCCTGTCATACAAGTTTAAAATAACTCTAAATCATCGATGCCCGACTGCTGGCCAGGCCGCAAAAAATGATACTTTTTTCATAAAAAACATTACTAAAATATACTATTATTCTTTTCACTGCCATTTTTAGTTATTTTGTCTAAAAAAAATACACAAAATTTGATATTTGTATTGAAATATTATGGTTTTTTTGATAATCTATAATTAATTCCTATAGATTTCATGTAAGGGATACGGGCAAGTCCACTAACAGATAAGGAACAGGAGGAAACACGATAATGAATCTGATGCATTTGCGTTATTTTTGCAAACTGGCTGAGACACAGCATTATACGCAGGCTGCCGCGGAATTATACATCTCGCAGCCTGGGCTCAGCGGAGCGATCTCTTCTCTTGAAGAAGAGCTGGGAATCCGCCTTTTTGAAAAAAAAGGCCGGAATATTCATTTGACAAAATATGGCAAGGAGTTCTACCGTTACGTGAATGACTCTCTGAAGATTCTCGATACGGGAATCTCCGTCGCCCAAAGTCACGGGGATAAACTGGGCGGCGCCATCGACATCATGTGTATCACGACCATCCTGGGGGACTACGTTCCCATGGTCGTCAGTGAATTTAAAAAAGACTATCCAAAGGTCACGTTTCATATATTTCAGGGACAGACAGAAGAGATTTTGACTTCCCTGGAAAAAGAGGTCTACGATATCGGATTTTGTACCTATAATGAGACTCGTCCCGATTTAACGGGATTCCCTGTAGTCGAGCAGGAGGTCATCGCTTTACTTTCCCATAATCATCCGCTGGCGGAAAGGGATTCTATCTCCCTTGAAGAATTAACGGGGAGTAATATTTATACCTATTCTTCCTCACAACAGATTGGAAGACAGATTATCTCCCTGATGAAGAAGCACAAGCTGCAGCCTTCTCCCGTCGCCGATTTTTGTAACGAGCGGTTCATCGCCGGACTCATATGGCAGGAGGCGAATAGCAGCCCCATTATAGGCGATGAGAAATATTCTGTCGGCCTGCTGTGCAAGGTTCCGTCTCTGATCGAGTTTCCTGATCTGATTCAGGTTCCGGTCGATGACATTCCAAAGGACTTTCGGAAAATATATCTGGTTTATAATCAAAAGCGATTTAATCCCCATGCGGTGAATCTTTTCGTAGAATACATCAAAGATTATTTTTCGCTCGAGCCCAAACCGGCAGACACTGTTCTAAAGTCCGCCAACGCGTAACCTGGCATATAAATGTCAGTTTCATTTTGAACTGCAGCTACAGCAGTCCGGTCGGTAATCCATCATTTCAGGAAATATCCTGATAGCCAACATGCGAGGTTTTTGATAACCTCGCATGTTTCATGTATCCTCCTACAGACGTCCTTCCCGACGAAGGATCTCATCGAGGGACACTCCGTGATTTTTAGTCTGCTGTCTGGCGCTCATCCGCTCCAATGGCAGATAAATCAGTCCTCGCTTCTCAAAATAATAATATAATCCAAAACCCCGTTTGCAGCAAAATGTGCATTCGACACAGGGGTCTTTATCACAATAGGCATAAGCATCTTCATCAGCAAGTCCGAAAAGAATCGGAGACCGTTTTCTCTGTGTCGTATATTTCAGCTGACCACCCGTGAAGGTCCGAAGCCAGACCCATACCGGTTTTTCTTTCCAATCGTCGCATTCCCAGGAAGCCCGCACCGCATTCTCATTTACACTTCCAAATATCTGATAAGATAGCCTGACTTCCGGCTCATAGGCATCTGCCGCCTGCGGAACCATCTCTTCCATCGGTTTCTCACAACAGATTGGCGTCTTTCCTTCTCCTGCCATGGAAAAAAACAGGCTGCCGCAATGCTCACAGCGATAAAAATACACAGGAGGGCAGGTAACGGATGGTTTCCTTATCTCTCTGCAGCGCAAATGTCCAAAACGAAATTTTTCCTCTTTATCCATAATCCCTCTCCTCTGATCGATCCTTTTCTCTCTCGTTACTATTGTACAATCTTCATGCTCCGACTTTTACTTCACATTTTTCTCCATACTCTTCTTTTTTCTTTCGCGCTCTTTAATCTCTCTTTCAATTCCTTTTTTAATTCATAGCGTTTAATCTTCCCGCTCTCTGTATACGGAATCTCATCGATATATTCCACACGTTCCGGCCAAAGCCATTTACTGACTTTCCTTTCCGCCAGATATTCTGCCATCTGCTCTTTCGTGACTGGTTCCGCATCGTTTTCCAGCGCGACAAACGCGCAGACTCTCTCTCCCAGACGGTAATCGGGCATTCCAACGATCGCCAGCTGCCGCACACCGGGAAATCCAGCCAGATTCGCTTCCATCTCATTGATGTTCAGATTTTCTCCACCGCGCACGATAATATCTTTCTTTCTTCCACATATTTTATACAGTCCATGACCATCGCTCCGGCATAAATCTCCGCTGTGATACCAACCATCCTCGTCCAGTACCTCAGCCGTGCTTTCCTCGTCACCAAGATATCCCACGAATACATTGGGTCCCCGGGATATCTCTTCTCCCGTCTCACCAGGAGCAACATCCTGCATATTCTCATCCACTACTCTTACTTCCACAGCGTCTAAAGCGATACCCGACCAGCATCCTTTCCACTCCATCGCCTTTGTGGGCGGAACAAGAATATGTGGCACGCTTTCCGTGGAACCATAGCATTCACAGACCATGACGCCATGGCTCTGCCATGCGCAGCGCGTCAGTTCATAGGGCACCGGTGCCCCTCCGCAAATATAATACTTTAACGATTCCGGTCTTGGGGTTCCCGCGTTCATCTGTGTCAGATAATCATAGATAAAGGGAGTTGCGCCCATGGAGTAGGTACATTTTTCCCTTTCCATGATGGCGAGCGCATCATTTGCCTTATAGTTTTCCTGCAGAACCAGTTTCCCTCCATTTAGCATCGGAGAGATGATGCCATGATGAAATCCTGTGGCATGGCTGAGTGGCGCAGGCATAAAAATGATATCCTCTTCATTCAGTTCCAATGCCCTGTTAAACATCTGCTCACTGGAGATAATATTATTGTGTGTGAGGAGAACCCCTCTGCTTCCTTTTGTCGTCCCCGACGTGAACAGAATCACCGCCACATCATTGGAAGAGCATGCCGGTGCCTCGGGCTTGTTCCAGGATCCGGCCATAATTTTATCAAAGGTACAGGCTTCGTCCGGCAAATCCGCACCATCAATATATATGTTAATCATCCTGTAGTCCAGTTCTTTTTCATTCGTCCTCACAAAATCTCCCATGCTCTCTCCATGGTAATGTTCCATACAGAAATGAATCCTGCTCTCGCACATATTCATAAGGCGAACCCACTCTGCCGCTCCGGTTCGCATCTTCATCGGGACGATGACAGCTCCAATCTTAAAACAGGCGATAACGATACAGACAAACTCCATACGGGGAGTGCATTGAATAGAAACGGTATCGCCTGCTGTGACTCCTTGTTGCGCCATCCAGCCTGCCAGCACGTCCGCTTTTTCATCCAGATCAGCGTAAGTGCATCGTCTACCCAGATCATCCACAACGAATTCGCGGTCTTTATGCTTACACACAGCGTCGTTCCAGTAATCAAGAAGGGTCCACGAACCCCACAAGCCCGTTCTTTCATAATAATTTTTCCGTTCTTCGTTTATCCTGATTCCTTTGAATTCCATTTTTATCTCCTAAACAATATGCGCTGACCCATACAACTGTATGAGTCAACGCACACTTGGTTTTAACAATCTCTATGGGAATGATAATTCTGATTATTCATACTCTTTTTCAAGGCATTTTGCGATAGTCTGACGCTGAATCTGGTTGGTTCCTTCAAAAATCTGGAAAATCTTCGCGTCACGCATCAGTTTCTCAACCGGATATTCTTTGCTGTATCCATATCCGCCGAATACCTGAATCGCATTGGAAGTAACTTCCTGCATGCAGTCCGTTACGAATGCCTGTGTGACGGAACCTTCCTAACGAACAAGGCATCCGGCATCCATCAACTTCATGGTAATATTTACCAGGCAGCGGCTTGCTTCTACCTTGATTGCCATATCAGCAAGCATCTGCTGAACCATCTCAAACTTGATAATCGGCTGGCCGAACTGTTTACGAACCTTAGCATAAGCGACTGCTTCATCAAGAGCACGCTGCATCAGGCCAACACCCAGTGTGGAGATGAAAGCACGGGAAAGGTTCAGGGAATTAAGAGCGATCTTAAGACCTTTTCCTTTTTCACCGATAATGCGGGATGCAGGAACACGAACATCTTCAAAAATCAGGTCTGTAGTATTGGACAGGCGGAATCCCATCTTATCTTCATGAGCGCCAACACTGAATCCAGGAGTATCTCTGTCGATCATGAACGCGGTAATACCTTCTTCCGCTCTAAAGAATACTACATAAAGAGATGCGCAGGCACCATTAGTAGCGAAGGTCTTCGTTCCATTCAGGATATAATCATCGCCGTCTTTCACTGCAGTAGCTCTCAGCGAGCCTGCATCGGAACCAGCTCCCGGCTCTGTAATTGCGAAGCACGCGAATTTACCTTCCGCGATGACATCTGCAAAATAACGAGCCTGCTCAGGTGTACCGGCAAGGATAACGTTACGAAGCGCAACAAAAGTTGTAACCAAAGTATCTGCATAACCTACGTCCACTTTACCCAGCTCTTCAAATATCATAGCCGTTGTCTCATAGTCCATACCAGCTCCGCCGTACTCTTCCGGAATCTCCAGCATATGAAGGCCCATATCGATTGCTGGCTGGAATAATTCTATCGGGCACTCACCTTTTTTATCACATTCTGCAACATAAGGTTTGATATCTCTTTCCGCCATATCGCGGACCATTTCGATTAATTCTTTCTGATCTTCCGTGTAAATAAGACTCATAATATTCTCTTCCTTTCCTTAAAAATAGTATGTTTTCATCCAATCTTTATGGTCTAAATATAATACAACCAATCCACAAAGTCTAATCGTAATAAATTCCATTCTATCAGCAAATTCATAGCATTTTCTTATTATTTTCCGCAATTCCTTTGTATAGAATGACGGTGATTACAAATTCAGTCTCTTTTCTCTTTGGATGACTTACATAATATATAAAGGAATCGGATATTTTCCGTCCATTGGTATCACATTCTCTTATGAAAGCTTCCTGCTAAAATAAAAGGACTGTGCTTTTAAATGCACAGCCCGGTAAAAAGAATGAATCTACGTTTCATTGTTATGATATTCTTGTTTATTTTTATTCTATAAATATAAGCTAAACGACTTTATGTCGTTTACTGTAAATCTACCCTTCGTCCTTCCTCAGCAGAAAGATAAGCCGCATACATAATCTTTGTCGTCTCGATCGCAATGCTCAATCCCGATTCCGGTTTCGTATGATAAGCTACATTTTCCGCGAAGGCCTGGAGCTCGCCCATATAGCCCCGTAATGTTTCCTCAGCAACAAAAACATTATTCCAACCGGTTTTACAGCGAAGATTCTCTGAGATATACACATCGTCCAGATTCTCGTCATCCATAAAAAATGTTCTCATATTGTTTGGCGGAGTCATCAGGCATTCGATCACCCCATCATTAGTGATGAGATTAATATGGTTTTGAATACCACCCATATAATGCTCGGAACTTAAGATAACTGCCTTTGTGCCATCAGAGAATGCGAGGACAATATTGCCGAAATCTTCCACATCATTAAACTTACTTAAAATATGTTTCTTCGCTTCTTCCGGGAACTGCTTGACGATCTTTCCACAATCAGCCACAACGCTCACCGGTTTGATATCATATCCTCGAACCTCTGATTCCACCTGTTTTAAGTACAATACACCGGCGATCGGATGAGAGCCGAGACGCATGATGCTGCCGCCGCCCACCAGGTTCCAGTCCTTTGAAAGCGGAGAGGTCGATCCGTGGACACTGCACTCGCCGTTCATATAGATGATCCTGCTCTTCTTTTTCCGCAAGATCTCTGCCGCCTTTAATATGGCAGGCGAATAAATGTAATTCTCCGCATACATGAACAGCTTATCGCTGCCGCCAATCTTCTCTTCTGCCTCTTTCAGGTCTTCCAGAATGCGCTGATACATCTTACTCTTCGGTACCTTGTCACCAACCGGAAGCTCATCGCCTTCTTCCCCAAAATATCCCGTCAGAGGTTTGTCACATATCACATGCTTCCCTGCGTCCAAAGCTTTATAGGCAAATGGCAGATGCAAAAGCGGGGGAAGCGTGATATCGATGATATCTACCTCTGGATCTGCTAAGACAGATTCATAATCCGCTGTTGCGTACTCGTAACCCCATTTCTCTTTTAAGGCTTCTGCCCTGTCTAACTGACTATCCACAGCAGCTCGAAAATTAATCTCTATATCATAGACCTTTTTCCATGCGTTCGAATGGAAGTTGCCCGCAAACCCGCATCCTATAATTGCTACACCCAATTTTTTCATAAGGGACCTCCATTTATGTAATATGTCACTTTCTAATGAACGATGCATATCCTGTCCGACAACATATGTACGTTATTAAAAAGCGACATATCAATGATAATGATGTAATTTATTATCTGAAATTATAAAGTAATATATTATCTCTGCCCTGCAGATATAATCAAAATATCAATTACTCGTTGCTACTCTCGTACAAGACCGGTATCAGGACTATTTCACGCCCATCCATCCGGAGATGACCATCTTCTGAACTTCACTGGTTCCTTCGTAGATCTCCGTGATCTTCGCATCACGCATCAATCTCTCAAACGGATACTCTCTGGTATAACCATATCCACCAGCAAGCTGCAGGCAACGTCTTGTCACATCGCTGGCTGCTTCGGAAGCATACAGTTTGCCCATAGCTGCCAGATGGCTGTATGGTTCATGATCCTGTTTTGCCTGTGCTGCACGATAAACCAGAAGGCGAGCAGCGTCTACCTTCGCCTGCATATCTGCCAATTCAAACTGAGTGTTCTGGAACTGGGAGATACGTCTGCCAAACTGAATCCTCTGTGTTGTATATTTCACACACTCGTCAATCGCTTTCTGAGCGATGCCAAGAGCCTGCGCGCCGATGCCGATACGGCCGCCGTCCAGTGTCATCATGGCAATCTTAAAGCCTTTATTCAGTTCACCCAGCAGATTTTCCTTCGGAACGATGCAGTCTTCAAAAATCAACTCACATGTAGAGGATGCGCGGATACCCATCTTCTTTTCATGAGCGCCTACGGAGAATCCCGGGAAGCCTTTCTCTACGATAAATGCAGAGATACCTCTGTTTCCTTTCGATTTATCTGTCATGGCAAAGATAACGAAAGTGTCAGCATAGCCAGCATTCGTGATAAAGATCTTGGAGCCGTTCAGCAGCCAGTGATCTCCTTTATCTTCCGCAACTGTCTTCTGCATGGCAGCATCAGTTCCTGCACCCGGCTCTGTAAGACCGAAAGCACCTAATTTCGCGCCAGTGCAAAGATCCGGCAGATATTTCTCTTTCTGCTCATCCGTACTGAATTCAGAAATCGGCCATGTGCAAAGGGAAGAATGAGCGGATACCATAACAGATGTAGAAGAGCAGTTTTTCGCCAGCTCCTCGCAAACACCGATATATGTTACGTAAGAACATCCAGCTCCGCCGTACTCTTCCGGATAAGCAACGCCCATCATTCCCATATCAGCTAAAGCATGCCATGTCTCTTCTGGAAAGCGCTCCTCTTCATCAATCTCTGCTGCCTTTGGCTCTACTTCCTTCACGCAAAAATCGTGGAGCATGTCGATGATTTCCTGTTCTTCTTCATTAAAATGAAAATTCATATGGACTCCTTTCGTCTATGATACATATTTCGAGTATTAAAATGATCAGACTGCTTCAAAGAATGCTCGTCCCTTGATCATATCTTATGACTTATTTCTCATAATATATTTTTATATTGCGCCCGAATCAGACGCATATGTGTGATTCGGGCAAACATATCTTAAATTAAGCTTTAGCTTTGTTGATCTCATCAACAAGTACAGGGATAACCTCAAAAAGGTTACCAACAACACCGTAATCTGCCACATCAAAGATTGGAGCTTCCGGATCCTTATTGATCGCTACGATGCAGTCAGATCCGCTCATACCTGCCAGATGCTGGATAGCTCCGGAGATACCGCAAGCGATGTATAACTTCGGTGCAACCGTCTTTCCAGTCTGTCCAACCTGATGCGCATGGGAAATCCAGCCTGCATCAACAGTAGCACGGGATGCGCCAACGGTCGCGCCCAGAGCGTCTGCCAATAATTTAATCGTATCGAAACCTTCCGGTCCGCCTACGCCACGTCCGCCGGATACGATGATCTCAGCGCCTTCCAGGTCAACACTCTCATCACCCATCTCTTTGATGAGTTCGAGAACCTGTGTGCGGATAGCGCTTTCTTCTACATGGATATCCTCTTTGATAATCTCTGCTGTCGGTTCCACCGGTTCCGATTTCTTAAATACACCAGGACGTACGGTACCAATCTGTGGACGGTTATTCGGGCAAAGAATGGTAGCCATCAGGTTTCCGCCGAATGCCGGACGGGTCCATGCTACATTTCCAGATTCTTCATCGATATCAAGAGCTGTACAGTCTGCTGTCAGACCAGTTTTCAGACGGCTGGATACACGAGGTCCTAAGTCACGTCCATTATTCGTTGCTCCGATCAGGATGCTGGTCGGTGCGTATTTCTCAATCAACTGCACTAATGCGATCGCATATGCGTCTGTTGTATAATGTTCGTATTCCGGTCCGTCTACCACGATGACCTTTGCCGCGCCCTGCGCGCTTGCTGCCTGTACCGCTGCGTCCACGTTATGGCCGACTACGACTGCAACGACCTCACCGCCCTGCTTTGCCGCAAGCTCTTTACCAGGGGTCAGCAGTTCCAGACCAACATTTTTTGCACTTCCATCAGCATTTGTTTCCACAAATACCCAAAGATCTTTTGTCTTGACTTCCATCTTCACTTACCTCCCTGAATTAAATAATGCCTGCATCGCTTAAAGCTGCGAATAATGTCTTTGCAGATTCTTCATTAGATTCTTCTTTGATGACCTGTCCGCCGCTCTTCTTTACAGGAACGAAGGTCTTCTTTACCTTTGTAGGAGATCCGCCAAGTCCGGCTCTCGCCAGATCAATCGTAGTCAGGTCTGCTGCTGCAAGTACATTGATCTTTGCGCGTCTTGCCGCCATCTTACGTTTGATCGTTGGGAATCTCGGATCCCATGCCGGTTTCGTGAATGTGACAAGAGCAGGCATCTTCGCTGCGATTACCTCAACACCATCTTCTACTTCTTTTTTCACTTTAACTACATCACCATCTACTTCCGCTTCCAGGCCATAGGTAACCTGAGGAAGATCAAGATGTTCCGCAATCTCCGGTCCAACCTGGGCGGTATCGCCGTCAATCGCCTGTTTTCCACAGAAGATCAGGTCAAACTTACCTTCTGTTTCTTCTATGGTCTTAATCGCTTCACTGATGATATAGCTTGTTGCCAATGTGTCAGATCCGCCAAAGGCACGGTCGCAAACCAGATATCCTGTATCCGCAGCGATAGCGATACACTCTGTGATCGCTGCCTTCGCCTGATCCGGACCCATACAAACGATTACGATCTTTGTATCCGGGTTTTTGTCTTTGATTCTGGCAGCTGCTTCCAGTGCATATCCGTCAAAAGGATTCACGATAGACGGAACGCCCTTACGGATCAAAGTGTTCGTAACCGGATCGATCTTAATCTCCGTTGTATCCGGTACCTGTTTTACGCAAACAAGAATATTCATTGTTTTTCCTCCTCTTTAAATAGTTTCAGGTAACTTTATCCCATAACCCTGTTTCAGCGACATTTATTATTATAAATGCACAAGATTAACGATAACCATGTTTTTCAAGAACATTCAGTACTACATTGCGGCCTTCTTCCACACCTTCTATGATACGTCTTGCTCTCACGCTGTCTCCGATATTGACAATCTCAACCGGAGTATCTCCGTAAACTTCCTCCAACTCGCCGAGGATCGGTGTGTTGGCTCTCATTCCCAGGCAGACAAATCCGTAGTCGAATTCCATCTCCTCTTCTGTTCCTTCCGGTGTCTTCACACGGAAAGACCTTTCCTTGACTTCCAGAAGAGCAGTATTCGTACATTGTCTTACATTGTATTTGTCCATCAATGCAGCGGTGCTGACCTTCGAAATCGGATCGATTCCGTTTCCGATGATCGGCATCATCTCAACAATGCTCACTTGCGCGCCTCTCGGTGCAAAAAATTCTACTACGTCCAGACCAACGGCGCCACCGCCAATGACGACAACCTTCTGGCCCTTCATATCTTCAGGATATTCATTAACGAGCCGGATCATCTTCAGAATTGAAGAAACTCTTCCGCCCTCTTTGTCGATATGGTCTTTCAGTCCCTTAATCGGCGGCATCAGAGGATTCGAACCCGTCGCATTCACGATAATATCCGGGTTCAGACTCTGTACCAGCTCAATCGTCGCTTCCGTATTCTTAAATATAAAAAGATTCTTCAGCTTGCCAGCCCGGTGAATCTGATAATTCGGAAAATCTGCCAGACGTTTTTTATCCGGTATCTGTGAAATCACGGAAGCAAGTCCTCCCAACTGAGCTTTTTTCTCAATAAGGAAGGTTGTACATCCAACTTCTGCTGTCGTACATGCCGCTTCCAGACCTGCTGTACCACCGCCGATCACAACAACATTACATGGTTTTTTCACCTTTCTATCCATATAATCTTCATTGCTGTTCACAGCCGGATTAATCGTACAGCGAATCGGTCGGTTGATTCCAATACGATTTCCCGCGCATCCCACGTTACAGGAAATACACTTCCTGATATCCGCTACATCACCATATTCTACTTTATTCACCCAATCCGGATCGGCTATGAGACCACGTCCCAGTCCGATCAGATCAGCATCTCCTCTCTCCAGAATATCATCTGCTACACGAGGATCACGAATATTGCCCATTGTGATACAAGGCTTGCCAAACTTCTCTTTTACAGCCTTTGCCATATAAGATCTCCACCCATCCGGCAGATAATTGGCATCGATCTGATACTGAAGAGAACCATTAAGACCTGCTGACACATTAAAAATATCGACTTCTTCCTGAATATATTCCAGATACTGTAAGCAGTCATCCAGAGTGTTTCCGCCTTCCATAAGTTCATCTGCGCTGATACGCAGAAGAATCGGAAAATCATTCCCCACCTGTTTCCTGACTTCCTCAACGACCAGACGGGCAAAACGAGCGCGATTCTCCATGCTCCCGCCAAATTCGTCTGTTCTCTTGTTGGTCAACGGAGATAAAAACTGACTGATCAGATAGGAGTGTCCCGCATGAATCTCTACTGCATCAAACCCTGCTATCTGTGCACGTTTTGCCGCTTCACCATACTTCTTCACAATACCATATATTTCTTCAACTGTCAACGGACGAGGAATTTCTCCGCCATTTTTTGAAGGAATATTGGATGCCGATACCGGTTGCATATCGATACGGGAGGACATTGCCGATGCTCCCGCATGATTAATCTGGATGGCAACCCGGCCACCTTGTTGATGGACTGATTCGCAAAGTTTAAATAACCTGGGGATATAATTATCCTTATCTATGCGAAGCTGCGTCGTTCCATTCGATCCCTGCGGGGAATCCACGCTGGCATTCTCCACAATGATCAATCCAACGCCTCCCTTGGCCCGCTGTTCATAATAATGAATATGCAGGAAGCTCATCTCCCCATTCTGCTCTCCGAAATTCGTTCCCATCGGCATCATGACAATCCGGTTCTTTAAATCCATATGTTTAACTGTAAGCGGCTCAAAAATATGTTTATACGTGCTTTTCATCAGTGTTTCCTCCTCACATTCCCTATTAACCGTCTGAAATTATTTCCCTTCTTAAGGCCTGTTATAGTGAACGGTAAAAAACCGTTCCCTGTAACAGATCATGTCAAAATGATGTATAACCTATATTTATGTGCTTTTGTATTTCGTTTATATATTATTTTATATTTGTTTCGTGTATATTGCTTTGTTTTATGTATGTTATATGTGTGTATGTGTATGTAATCATGTCGCGCCAATTTGGCACGATTCCTTATCCCTTACTGCGCATTTTTAAATGCCTGATATTCTGCCACCGGCATATCCAGGCCTGTATATAATTTGTAAGCGATCGCGCCCTGCCACAGGAGCATTCCTTCTCCTCCGACAACCTTGCATCCTGCTTCCTTCGCTTCCCTCATCAGCCTTGTTTCCAGAGGGTTATATACCGTATCAGCAACGACAAGGCCTTCATGGAACATGGCCGTATCCGCGATCAATGTTCCTTCCTCGTGAGGCTTCATCCCGACCAATGTAGCATTGATGAGGATATCTGCCTCAGCGATATCTGCCCGAAGCTGATCCTGATCATCCAGACAGGTAACCTTCACATCGCAGTCAGGTACTTCCGCTTTAATCTTCTCCGCTGTGCCTCTTGCTCTCTCAAGGAATGGATCGTTCGCGTTGTAGATTGAAATCGATTTCGCTCCACACAAAGCACACTCTACCTGGATCGCTGTGGCCGCTCCGCCTGCTCCAAGAACCACGATCTTTTTGCCTTCAACTTCCACGCCGTGTTCTTTCAGATTACGGACAAAGCCTGCTCCATCCGTCATATGTCCGATCAGTTTTCCATTCTCATTCACTACCGTGTTCACAGCACCGATGATTCTTGCAGCCGGAGACAACTCATCCACCAATTGCGCAGCAACATTCTTACAAGGCATCGTCACATTAAATCCACGCATGTTGAAAAGCTTTACAGCCGCAACCGCATCTTTCATCTGATCTTCCTTGATGTCAAAGCAAACATAAGCATAATCAACTCCATCATGCTGAAAGCTGAAATTATACATAGCCGGCGATCCGGAATGCCCTACCGGACTGCCAAATAATGCTAATAGTCCTGTTGTGCCTTTTATTCTCTGCTCCATTATTGATTCCTCCTTCTTCCTATTATTTTTACACACTTACGCTATACAAGGTACGCCCAAGTATCAAACTAAATTATATTATCAATAATCAAATAATACCAATCGCTTTTTTATGCAAATCCACGTCATATTTATAGTTTTTCGTGAAATTGCTGAAAAAAATCACGAATAATCTCCTTTTAAATCGGCGTAAAATTGGATAATATATCCTCCCATCCGTCTCAAAAGGCTCCCGTACAGAATAGAAAGATTACAAAACACACACAACACTGAGTTACCGTAACACACGTTCCTGATAATGCATCAATTAGAGTAACACTCTCTCTTAACGATACATCAAATTAAAGCAGCGCACTCTCTTGACGACACATCAGTTCTCCATAATATAGGCTTTCTTCTGGTTAAAAACATATCCTGTTCTATCAGAATGTTTTCTGGAGATATTATTATTTATCCTCTTCCAGCAGCCGCTGTACCAGTTCCTCACAGATCTCCAGCTTGCTCTTACCATCTGTGACAATAATGATATCTGCTGCCGCCTCATATTTTTCACGGCGCTTTTCCATTAAATCCGCGATAAATTCAACCGTTTTGTTGTTCTCAATCAATGGTCTGTTGTGGTCATCCTTCACTCTTTCCAGGATAGTTTCCGGCGTTGCCGTGAGCAATACAACTTTGCCGTTTTTCCTCATTTCCACAACATTCACCTCGCGAAGAGGAACGCCACCGCCACAGGAAATCACGGTATTCTTTCTCGACTGCATCTCAATCAGAAGATTCGTCTCAGCATCCCGGAAATATTGCTCACCATGTTCTGCAAAAATGTCAGAAATGCTCATGCCTTCTCTTTCGGCAATAATCTGATCCATTTCGATCACATCCATGGCAAACAGCGTATTCAGATAGTCAGAAATCGTCGTCTTTCCGGCTCCCATGAAAGCGATCAGCACGATATTATTGTTGAAGACCTGTATCGGCGTCATCTTGGTGCTGTTTGTCAGTTCATGGTCAAATAT
>JAJQDO010000046.1:20818-30271 GCA_021202175.1 Clostridiales bacterium
ATCTGGATGCAGGAATGGCATATTATTTATTTCTTTGTTAGCCATAATCTCTTCCACAATACGATTGCGCATCAACAACGCGTTTAAGATAATCTCATCACACTGGTCCAGATCTTCGCGTAACATTTTTAATTGTTCCATAATATCCTCCATAGTTCTTTTTATTCTTTAACACTTTGAAGTGCTTTCGGGGAAAAGTATAACATAGAAGCGAAAAAAAAACACCCATTAATTTATAGTAAATGGGGTTCATTTTTTTTGAGATTTATCGGCTTCTTCTTATGAAATATCATGGCAGCCAGCCGCGTAATGTGGTACGCTGGATAAATAGACTCCCATAGGGGTACCCCCCAACATGATATAACCATTTCAATTACAAGGAGCGATACAGATGAAACTTCACAGAGTATTATTATTTACCACGATGCAAATGGATATCACCCCGGTAGGCGACGACCTGCATGTCCTGCTTATCGGAGGAGATAAACCCGGCATCGGATGCACTTCGTTCAGTACCCCTGTTCCGGATACCGATCCGGTACGGTGTAACACAACCTGCATCCGAAGCGCGGACAATGCCGATTCTCTTTTCTGTACTTACGTGGCTGAAGAACTCGCGAAACGCACAGGAAAAAGGACACTCTGCACCGGCGGGATCTTCGTTGACAATCCTTCCGAACATGAGCTGGAAAAGCTCTATGAAAATGTGGATGATATGATTCACGACTGGATGATATTCTACGATTAGAATTAGAATAAGAAAGATGCGCATCCATAGCAAAACGTTTTTATCCTGGGGAAGGAACAAAGTTTGGAAGGAACAAGGTTTCCTTCCAAAGATAAAAAAGTCTTCCGCACAACTCTTTTTATTGTGCGGAAGACCTTTTTATTCATTCTCAAGATAACTCACATAATGCGATTTCGTGTCCATATACCTGGACTGACTGATCGGGAGCTTCATACCATTCTCCAACACGATCTCATACTTTTCGAGCTGAGATATGTGCATCAAATTAACCGCATAACTCTTATGACACTGAAGGAAATAAATCCCATGCTCATATTTCAGAAAATCTGATATTTTCAGATTAATCGTCTTCACCAGACCATCTTCTCCGTAGATGTTCAACTTTCTTTTATCGCTCTCCACATAATATATCTTCATATATGGTATCGTATAAATCCCCTGTTTATTTATGATCGTAAAATTCTTATCTTTCGAAAGGCTCAACTCGTGCATGGCCTTATCCAGCGCCTTTTTTACATATCCAATATTCAGAGGCTTCTCCAATACATATGTCGGAGTAGAATGAAATACTTCAAACACAGAATCATTCAGTTCGGTCAAATAGATAATCTTTACGTCCGTGTAAAGCTCCTGCAGTCTTCGGGAGTACTCTATGATTTCCATCGGGTTCTTTTCCAGGGATAAGAACAAAATCTTATAAAAACCGCCATTACTGATATCCTCTTTCAAACTGCTCTCTTGCTCCCAAACTTTGATCTGGTTATGGGGGCAACTTACGTTGATAACTTCCGTTAATTGATACGCTATTTCTTTGTCATATTCCAAAATACCAATATTCATAACGCATCCCTCCCACTTTTACTAACCTCCATCTCATCGTCAAAAGATCACATCTAAAAAAATGAATCTTTCAGTTAGGGAAGTATTCTATCATATAAATTATACCATAGCGACCCTTTATTTTCATTTTTAGTTATTGCAATTTGACCTTTAATTTTGACACTTTTTTATCGGAGTGCGCCGAATATCACAATTATCGTACCCAAAGTACACTATTTCAATCTATTCCTGACCCCTTCCACTGAGAATATGTCGAATCCGGCACTCCCAAATGAAGCTCTCTTCCATCGACAGACAAGGTATCATATCCTTCCGTTCATTCATGGGAAAATATCATATTCAAATTTTTCTATATATTAATCCTATCTGTTTTAGACGATATTTCCTGTTAAACAAAAACGCCCTCACCGATGGTGAAGGCGTTTTTGTATTATAACTGGCAACGAATTCTCATTCGCTGTCCTATACACAAAACCTTTTAAATAATTATATTATTTTTTCAGCTTCTGCGCCGCGAGATATGCTTCAACCACTGTACGAACAATCGTTTCCAGTTCGGCCATATCCACCTGTTCTTCCTCTTCAGCAGCCTCTGGTGGAACACTCAGCGCTGCCGTCACAATCGCCATGCTGTACACTTCTTCCGCGGTACAGCCACGGCTCAAATCGTTGATCGGGGCATTCAAGCCCTGTAATACGGGACCGACTGCCGTATAACCGCCAAGGCGGGAAGCAATCTTATATCCGATATTACCGGCATTGATGTCAGGGAAAATAAAGGTATTCGCCTGACCGGCAACCGGGGAACCCGGGCACTTAATCCCTGCCACATCTGGTGATACCGAAGCATCAAACTGAATCTCGCCCTCCACAGCGAGATCCGGCGCAGCCTCCCTGATCTTCTTTGTCGCATTGGCCACCTTCGTTACGGAAGGACCCTTGCCCGAACCCAGCGTAGAATAAGACAGCATGGCAACCTTAGGGTCGATACCGAATATTTTTGCCGTATTTGCCGATTCGATGGCAATCTCCACCAGATCATCTTCCGACGGGTCGATATTGATCGCGCAATCTCCCATGGCAATCTTCTCATCACCACGGACAAGAATAAAGCAGGAGCTTACGATCTTATTACCCGGTTTCGTCTTAATCAGCTGCAGTGCCGGACGAACGGTGTCCGCCGTAGAATAAGCGGCGCCACCTAAAAGACAGTCCGCCTTCCCCATCTTTACAAGCATCGTGCCGAAATAATTGCTCTTGGAAAGAGCTTCCCGGCATTGTTCCTCTGTCATCTTGCCTTTGCGAAGCTTCGCCATCTCTACAGCCATCTCATCCGTTCCTGGATAAGAAGATGGGTCAACAATCGTACATTTCTCAATGTTATAGTTACCTGCTTTCGCGGATGCCATCACTTCTTCATCCGTGCCGAGGAGAATAACATCAAGAATCCCTGCGCCTGTCAGCTTATCCGCAGCGTCAAGGATACGATAATCGGTACCCTCTGTAAAGACGATCGTGCGCGGATTCCTCTTCAACGTTTCAATCATTTTGGTTAACATTTTTTATCCTCCCAAATTCAAATGTTATATCCTGTTATTCCATAGTCAGTACTACTGCCATAGATTCTCCTATTATTTATTGTAAACTCCCATCTTCTTTTTTTCAACAAATGCTTGCGATAAATTTTTGCCGGCAATACAAAATAAAACGGATATCCGAAAACCGGATACCCAAATCATTTGGCATATTTAAAAATGTCTTTCTATTATTGTCGCATCGTGTTTCAAGTCTCCTTTTCGAGTCTCCCTTTCAGAATCATTCCTCATCCAGATCGGAATCTGTGGTTTCTGAATCATCTCCCGAAGCCTCTGTTTCTGACGTCTCCGCTTCTGTCGACTTCGTTCCGATGCGCACGACCCGGTCCTTTGCACTATACACACAGTACGCTTCTTTTTCCGAAGAAAGGAGCGTCCCATCCCCATCATAGATATTGCGGTAGGTCTGCACCACATATCCATCATGGCCGGAACTGACGACCGCACTGGTCCCCTCTTCCATACTGGAGTCTTCCTGATATACCGTATCACAGGAATTCACCTGAACGGTTTCTGCCGTCATCTCCACATAAGTATCATCCAGCTTCGCCCCGTAAATCTTGCAGGTCAATTGCCCGTTCGAATATGTCGCCTCAATCTTGATCGGATAATCCGTGTCGTTCTTAAACTGGTAATCTGGACCGCCCCAGGACACCGTAGCGTCCATGCCGATCCCTATGTAGGACGAAACGTATGTATGATTACGCTGTTCGACGATCTCCAGATTCGATAATAACGTCGCCTTATATAGAGTAGAGGACACCTGGCAGACACCGCCTCCCAGTTCCAGCACGGACTCTCCGTTGGAATAGGCCGGCGCTTTCTGATACCCCCGCTCGGCAGTACGTTCCCCGACAACGTCATTATAGGAAAACGTTTCGCCTGGAAGCAGGATCGTTCCGTTGATCGTCTCCGCCGCCAGGGCAACATTCGATATTCTGGCGCTGGTTCCGCTGACGTCTGTTGTACATGTGCCCAGTACATCTCTGAATAAATACTTCTTCAGCTTCTTTGTGGTGATCGTCGGCTTCTTGATCTTCAGCGCGATGACGACCTCTTCTCCCTCATCAGCCGCGTCAAAGGCTTCCTGGGCGCTGTCCACATCAAAGCTCACGCCCCGGACGGATTTCACGATCTGATAATCATTATCCGGATCCAGGGTGGCATCAGACTTTTTCGTGTGAATCTCATCATAGATCGCCTGAATATCAATGTCATCTACATTCCCCTCGATGGTCGGACTGACGATCAGCGTCTCGTAATCCGCTGAAGCCACCGCCTGGTCGATCATCTCTATCAGTCCTTCCTGATCAACGTAGACACCAGTCACACCCTTTGTTATGATCAGAGAATCGCTGGTTACCTCATACGTCGTCTGCACCGTAGTGTCAACGGATAGCAGGCCAGACGCGCTCAAACAGGCTACCAGTGATTCTTCATCCACGATATGAGGATTCATCACAATCTTATGGCCAAAAATCTCTGCCTTTAAAACAGCAAGACCTCTGATAAGGAAACTGCCATGTCCATATTCCATCGCTTCCGTCGCTGCTGCCTGAGAATCCATAGCCAGACAGGAAAATACCCGAACCTGATAGGTCACCTGAATGGCACTGATATTTAAGACCGTATCCGTATAATCAGCTTCAAACTGTTCCTGAATCTTCCCCGCAGCCTCTTCTTCCGTCAGACCTCCCACGTCTACGCCATTCACAGTGACATTTCTGACAATCGTGCCATCCTTCACTGTCGTACAGGCGATCAGATATCCGACACATAAGACTGCCAGGATGGCCACGATTAAAATGATGCCATTCTTTTTTCGCTGTCTTCGTCGTCTTATTTCCTGTCTTCTGCTCATAATAATTCCTGACTTTCTATCATATCGCTTTTGTATTAATTCTCTTGCCAGATACTCTTTTGACCCAAAAAATGCGAATTACTCTAAACTGTCTTCCGGATTATCATTAAAAATGGAATAAGCAATATTGGTCGCATGATCCGCGATACGTTCCAGCCCGATAACCAAATCAGTATAAATCAATCCGGCCTCAACCGAACATTGTTCCTTGGACAGACGGCGTACCTGCTTTTTTTGCAAATCGATATCCATCTGATCGATCTCATTCTCCAGGGCGATAATCTCATCAATACCGCTCTTGTCGCCAGTCGTAAACATGACAAGGCATTTATCATATAATTCTAACACCTTATCAAACATTTCTGTCAGTTCTCCTCTTGCCACATCCGTGAACTCCAGATTATGTTTCTGCTTCTTCTGGGCATTTTCCAAAATATTCATGGCATGGTCTCCGATCCGCTCCAGATCGATCACCGTATGGAACAGAGCTCCGATTCTGCTGGCATCCGAGAGCGGCAGCTCATACTGGTTTACCTCAACCAGATAGTCCGTTATCTCACTGCTCAGATAGTCAATCGTTTCCTCACATTTCTCCATCTTAGCCTCATAGTGCAGATCATTATCCATAACCGCCCGCATACTTCGAATAAGGTTGTTCTTGGCCATCCGCGCCATGCGCTCAATCTCCTGAACAATCTCCACAACCGCCGTAGATGGAAGGAAATTCTTCGCCCGGCCTATGTACTTCAGGTGTTTGCTGTCGACCACTTTATCTGATTTTGTATCATCCTTGACCAGCCATCCCGTCGCCTTCACGATCTGATCGGATATCGGAAGAAAGATGATTCACGGGAATGTCTTAAAAATCGTATCCGCATTGGCCACAAAACGTTTGGCGTTATCGGCTCCGTTAATAGAAGCAATGAGGTTCGTCACCGGCTGCATGGCAAAGATCAGAATCACACTGATCACGATCATGCCAAGGGCATTAAACAGGACATGGACCAGTGCCGTCCTCTTTCCATCCCGGTTGGAGTTCATGCCTGCCATCATCGCCGGCATACACGAACCGACATTGGCGCCCAGGATAAAATACAGGCAGCTTCCCAGACCTACCAATCCGGAATCCGCCAGAAGCACCAGTACGCTGACTGTCACAGAGGAACTCTGCACGATAACCGTAAACAGCAGGCCGATCAAAAGCGCGACCGGATAATACTCCAGATATTCGAAAAAATGCATGATGGCCGGATAATCCGGAATAGCACTGAGGGCGGACGTCATACTGTTGATTCCGAGAAACAGAGCGCCAAAGCCGAAAATAATCTCTGATATCTTCCTCACAATCGGTTTCTTCCCGAACATCATCATACAGGCACCGAGAAAAATGATATAGGGCGCGACTGCCGTCAGCTTCAGTGATACCAGCTGCGATGTGATCGTCGTACCGATATTCGCGCCGAACGTAATCCCCACCGACTGTTCCAGCGACATCAGTCCCGCATTGACAAAACTCACTTCCATGACCGTCGTGGCTCCGGAAGACTGAATCACCGCCGTAAATATCGCCCCAAAGAAAACAGCCGTGATCTTATTCTTGGTTACGTGGTTAAGAATTCCCCTCATCTTATCTCCAGCTGCCTTCTGGAGACTCTCGCTCATGAACTTCATACCAAACAAAAACAAGGCCAGTCCGCTCATCAGCTCTGTAAGCATTAGTATCATAACAACTTTTCCTCTTTTCTTCTACATGGTTTACCACATTTTTACCCAAAAACCACTTCGATTTTACAAGACCATTGTAATCTATTTCTACGAAAAAGAAAAGAAAAAAAGAAAAAAGAATCGAAAAAGTTACCTGACAAAACAAAAAACCGCTCTTTTAAAAGAACGGTTTCTTATATGGGCGGAGGTGGATTCGAACCACCGAAGCAATTTGCAGCAGATTTACAGTCTGTCCCCTTTGGCCACTCGGGAATCCACCCACAGCAGGATATATCAATATCCCTGACGATTTCTCATTATATATGATTCTCTATAAAAAATCAAGACCTATTTTTATCGATTTCCGAAGCTCCTTCTGCTTCCGCTTTCTTTTCGGCACTGCTTTCAGGAGAATCGCCGAAATCCTCGGCAATGTAATCTCAAGAACTCCGCCGTTCACCGGATATATTTTCGGTTTCAGACTATAATCCTCCTCATTACTGATGATCACCTGCTGCAGATCTTCCTCTTCTGTCACGCCGACTTCCCAGACAGATACTTTTATTTTGGCCGCATCAAATCCGCCGTTGATCAGCACGACCATTTTTTCACGATCCGTAAAACGCCCGTAACAGATTACCTTGTAGGCCTCCTGCAGATATGTCAGCGATCCGCTCATCAAAGCCTCGTACATCTTATGAATCCTTATGATATCTTTGTGGTACGCGATCAATTCCTGATCTTCTTTTCCCCAGGGATACGTCCGTCGATTATCCGGATCCGTCCATCCGGTCACGCCAGCCTCATCTCCATAATAAATCGTAGGAGCCCCCGGCCAGGTCATCTGAATCATGACCGCTGCCCGCATGATTCCACGATTCACATTCTGATTTGCCGCTTCCGGCCCTACCGTGGCTGTCCTGCCGACCATCTGATTCGTCCGCGTCAGGAATCGGGAATGATCGTGATTGGATAGTTCATTCATGGATGTGAGCAGTGAAGGATACTGGAACCGGGACATATGATAAATCATGGCATCCCTGAAAGCTTTGGTATTCCCCAGGAGATCACTGCGACGCTCATCGCTGTGTTTCTCCATCCCGGTCAAAAACCAGGTGACAGGTTCCATAAACGCGTTATAGTTCATAATGGTATCCCACTGGTCTCCGGCCAGCCAGTCTCCCGGGTCTTCGTAATGTTCCGCCAGAATGATGGCATTCGGATTCGCCTCTTTGACCACCCGCCGGAAATCCCGCCAGAACTGGTGGTTCATTTCCTCGCTGTTTCCCAGGTCTGCCGCGACATCCAGCCGCCAGCCATCAACGTTATAAGGAGGGGAGACCCATTTTCTGCCGACCTCCAGAATATAATCATATAGTTGCTGTGATCCTTCATAATTCAGCTTCGGAAGCGTCCTATGTCCCCACCAGCCATCGTATTCCTCATTATAAGGCCAGTCATCCTCTTCCTCATGATAGAACTTAAAATACTGATGATAAGGACTGTTTTTATCTACAAAAGCTCCTTTTTCATATCCATACTGGTTCTCATAAATCCTCTCAGCATCCATCCATTTGTTGAAAGAACCGCAGTGATTGAATGCACCATCCAGAACCACCTTCATCCCTTTTTTGTGCACTTCTTCAACAAAATGAGCAAAAAAAGCATTGCTTGCCTCCAGATTACGTTTATCCGTCACTCTTGATATATATTTGTCAGCATGGATATTATCCTTCGCGTCTTCTGGCAGCACTTCTCCCTCATCCACCACGATCTTCGCGAAATGAGGATCGACATAGTCATAATCCTGAATATCATATTTATGATTTGATGCAGACACAAAGATCGGATTCAGATAAAGAACATCCACGCCCAGGCCTTTCAGGTAATCCAGATGGTCAAGCACTCCCTGCAGATCTCCGCCATAAACTTCCCGCACGCCCATGGCGGCCGGATATTTATCCCATTCTTTTACACGGCTTACCGGTTCTTCGATATAAAGATATTCGCGGTCTAAAACATCGTTGGTCGGATCTCCATTGGCAAAACGTTCCACAAAAATCTGATAGAACACCGCCCCCTTGGCCCAATCCGGTGTGGCAAAACCTGGCGTCACCTTGTAATTAAAAAATGGTTCCAGATTCTTCGCCGCTCCTTTTTTATTGAAAAAACAGCTTTGCCCGCCCGCATGAATCTCAAAATAATAGTCCAGGATATCATTACCCATGGAAATCTGAATCTCGTAAAAGTCAAAAAGATTCGTCCTCGAAGCAATCGCCATTTCCTTCTTTTCGTTGGCTATGCAAAAGTACACCTGCTCCGCGTTATCCCTGGCCGTACGGAATCGCACCGTCACAGTTTCCCCGGCATTCGGTTCCATCGGCGAAAAAAAGTTCGGTCCCCCATCTGTAAATAATGCCTGGAGATTCAGAACCGGCTTTGTCCGCTGTATATGCAAATGAAATTTTTCTGATAATGAAAGATTCTGAAGTGCTGCCATCCTCTCACTCCTTATTTCCTGTTCGCGGGTTCCATGTTAATCGCTTTTCCTTTTATTTTCACATTCTTCATCGCATCCAGGACATCGGAAGCTACGTCTCTTGGTACCTCGACAAACGTATATTTATCATACAGATCGATCGTCCCCACTAAATTACCAGATATACCGGATTCCCCGGCAATCGCGCCAAGAATATCTCCCGGAC
>JAJQDO010000046.1:30281-30611 GCA_021202175.1 Clostridiales bacterium
CCCCCTGCTCTATGCCGAAATTAATGAACACGCATACCATGCCTGCCTCAGCACCGGTATCACCAAATTCCTCCTCATTTTGATGAACTTTTCCGTTCCCGTCGGTGTTGCCCAGGGTTTCTGCCAGAAAGGCTGCCGCCACATCCATAGCGGTATAATCCTTCTCATTGACAAAGGACTCTACCATATCCACATAACGCTTCATATCCTGATTTTCAATATAAGTATCCAGCCGGTCAAATATCTTCTCCACCCTGGTCTCTGTCTCGTCTCCAAGGGAAGGGATGGGCTGGGCCTTGATCTTGGTATTGCAATATCTTTTGATATCTC
>JAJQDO010000305.1 GCA_021202175.1 Clostridiales bacterium
TACTACACCCCCCTGAACACCTGCTGGAAGCTTTCTCATACTGGCCCTTAAAAAAGTCACAGACTTAGAAGTATTTTTTTAAGAGGTCTGACACTTCCATCATATGCAGATGCTCTTCCGGGCAGCAGAAACAGGCAGCCATTTCCGACGCAATGCCATTTGCATTCTCTATCGCATGAATGCTGTCCTTCCATCTGTCTGCCAGCTGGTCAGCTGATTCCCCTGAATCTTTCCAGACAGATAAAAGCGTACTCCTATGGTCATCATCGATCCATGTTTTCACAGGGATACCGCAGATCTTCTGCTCACCCCTCTCTTCGGCATGCATTTTCAAATAAGAAATCTGTTCTTCCGTCAGCGTCTCTTCCTTTACATAATCCATCATCAAAGCAGCCTTCTCCAAGCATACCCCTATGTATTCCCAATCCGTATCTACACCGCGGTAATGCATGGGAAACTGTTCTCTTTCCTGTTGCAGGGCCAAGAGGTACTGTCCCAGTTTTTCCTCCACGGACATGACATTGCCAAAGAAGACGCCAGTCTCTCCTAACGACGCATCTTCTGAAAGAAATCCTTTCCGTCCCAGGCCTTCCCACGGCGCAGTGGAATCCAGATAACCTATCACGGCATCCCGTACCGTAAGTACAGCATCCACCGATGCGATCTGTTCTTTTTTATGTTCGATCACGCCAGCCAGATCCTCATTTCCATAAGGTTCGATATAATGATGATATTTCTGGAGCATGCCGTCCGACTGCAGATTTCCTGCCCACATGCCGTTGAGCTTGCTGTACCTCCTCACATCATAACTGTTTCCCAAAAGCCCCGCCAATTCCGGCGTGATCCCGTATCTTTCATAATAATCATTGATGACGCGGCAGCTCTCCAGTACATCCCTGACTAAAGTCCAGTCGGTATCCAATCCGCGAAAGTAACCGCCCAGAACAGCAGCCGCCTCTGCCGACCTGTTGTCAAACAATTCTTTTTCCTTTTGATATCTGCGTAACAATTCCAGTCCGGCAAGACATACCACATCATCCAGTTTTTTGCCCACGTTCTTTTTCATCGCCATCATGGTGCGTTTATCGGCCTTATATTGGCCGCCAATGCGCTTAAAAAAAGAGGTGTAATCGACTTTAAAGCGATCATAGATGGCACCACAGTCAAAAGAAAGGATTTCTTCCTCCCAATCAGCCAATATCTGTACGGAAAGCTCGTTCACTTCATCAGAAAGTGAACTCATTTCTTCCGCAAGCTTCACTATAGATGTAAAATTTCCATTCTCTACCCAGGCAAGCTGATAATTATAGGGGATCATCAATATCTGTGCGATCATCGAGATCCTGTCGAGTCCTTCCTGGACAGTCCGGTATCCCATATGAATCTCGCTGTCCACACCATCAATGAAACAGAGGATTTTTTCCAGTTCCATGACTTCACCACACAAGATACTCTTTATTTCCACTGCCTGTGCCGTCGTCTCTGCCTGCAACCCGCTGTCATCCATCCTCCGGAAAACCTCTTCCCATTCCTTCTTTAGCGGAACGATCTTCTCTCTCTGTTTCTCATAAAACTGCTGCAGGCACGATAACTTATCCCAGTGCCCAGTCGCGATATCACCGCCAAGGGATCCCCATACCTTGAGGTCAGAATCATATATTTCATTTTGAAATGTTTTCAATTTCAGGGCAGCGAATTCTGCCCTTCCATAATGATCTTCTTCCAGCCAGCAGGGATCACATTCCGTGCAGGCCAAAGCTGCCTACAGAAAACCCATCTGCTTTTGAAAGCCCAGGACATCGTATGAATACCCTGTTGAAAAGGTCTGATTGAACTCCTTCATAAAGGAACAGACCTTGTCAGCTGTTTCCCATCTTTCTTGAAAACATTTCAATTCATTCCTACGCTGCTTTTCTGTATCCAGCTCTTCGATCCGTAACCCCTGCGCCGTTAGTTCCTGTTTCAGGCTTCCGTAACGGGCTGACAGATCCGAAATAAGGGTAGCATCCGATGCCGCTTTGAATATCTCCGTATAATACTCCTGCAGCTTGTGTGAGAATTCCGACAGGGTCCTAGCATATGCCACTGTCTGAATGAAATTACAATAATCCACCCAGTTCCAGTCCCGTCCGGTCCCATAATCTTCCTGCATATAATCCAAAACAGAGCAGATTCCCATCATCGCGGGAGACATCTCCAGGATCATCTGTTCTATGGATTTCTGCAGATCCAAAGTGACCATGCCGATATTCGTGTCCCTCCACGGGTTGTTACGGATATCCCCCGGATAATGCTCCAGGAACTCCTTATACTGCCGCAGGCTTATCAGTTTTTCCTTATAATCCTGTCTTGTCACTTCCAGGACCGGATCCGGTATATTGTAAAGCGGCACATCCTCAAGCATACAAAGTTCCGTCAGCACATCATATAAAGAACGGTTCAAGGGTTCCCTTTCCTTTTTCAGTACTGCAAAATATTCATTCAGTTCCTTTCTCTGCTGTTCATAGTCCGTTACGAAATCCATAACGCCCGTCTTTAAGATCTGACGGGGTGCATCCAAGGAATCCACCAGTTCAGCGATCACTTTCTTTTTATCCGCTTTATAATTATGCAGGGAAAGGCAGTACTCTGAAAGGTTCACTTCCTGGAGACGATGATACACCACACTCAATGCAGCCATCTTTTCTGACACAAATAAGATCTTCTTGCCATCAGCCAGTCCTTCCGCAATAATATTTGTTATCGTCTGGCTCTTCCCAGTCCCCGGAGGACCCTGCAGGACAAAGCTGTAGCCTTGCTTCGACAGACGGATAGCATCCTGCTGGCTGGAATCCGCATTCACGACCTGGTGCATATCCATGGCACTGTCCCGGTCATGGGGATAACGGACCAGTTCAGGGGACCATTGTGGCAGGCCTGAATCATCCCCGCAAAAAGCATTGATGATCGGATTCTCAAATATCCTGTCCTTATATTTTTCAAGATCCCGGTACATAACGATCTTCAAATAAGATAGCAGCCCCAGGTTCGCTTCCTGCAGGACCCGCCATCCCATAGGCATGACAATATCCTTTACCCCGTTCAGATAATCCACGATATTATTCTTCGACGGATCAAAATCTGGCAGTTCAATGCCAAAATCAGAAGACAATACATAAGCAAGCGTCGGATTCACGACGATATCCTCATCCAGTTTACTCAACACATAGGGATCACTTCTGGAGCTTATCGTCAGTTCGACTGGCACTAACACCAACGGAGCCAGCATCTCCTTCTCTGATGGCTTCTGTTTCCACTCCAGGAAATCAAAAGACAGATACAGTATATTGATCCCCTGCTCTTCAAATGACTGCTTCGCCTTCGAGCGCAGATGCTTTAGGGTGCGGTTACTCTCATCTACCGGTACATCGGTATCCATCTCACCCTGTATGATCTCCACAGGACTGCCCACCTTATCCATTAGATAAAACAAGCGGCTGATCTCCTTATCCTGGCTGCAATCCACACGCATTTTGAAAGAAATCGATTCCTCATGGAGCACAAGACGGTCAAAAAGCGCACAAAAATCCGGCGAAAGGATCTTCAGCGTCGCCCTTTTCGTCTTCCTGTAATTGATCATCTTATTTCTCTTGCTCACATCCAGCAAGCCGTGTTTCCACGCTTCAAACTTTCGCTCTTTTATGTCCTGTGCCATGGTATCTCCCCTATATATCTCATCCATCAGTGTCAACTAAAATCCAAAACCGAAATCATCTGCAAAGGCAATATCCACCACAATCTCCTGCCGCAGAACTTCCATGGAAGTGTTGTCATCGCAGACAACCAGAAAATATTTCTTTGTCCTGTCATGGTCCTCTGTGATCACCTTATCCGCATAAGTTACGAACAATTTAATTTCCCATTCTTTTGAAAAGACAATGCCACAATTTCCATTGAATTCTATATATTTTTATATTTTATGAAGATTTATATCACAAAACATATCATTAGATGTGTAATTCTCTTTGTGCCACCATCATAAAATATATTATTCTTTTTCACAGATAAGTTATATTTTCATTTAATCCTATTTAAAAAATTCGTAAGAACACTATTCCATCCATTTAATACTCGTACAATCTCTTTTTCTTCTGATACAAAATCATTTTCATCAATTCCTAGTATCTTTAAGAAAATACACCGATACATCAAGAAGATTTTTAATGAAAATAATATAGACTCTGATCCAGAAAGATATAATTTTCGTTGTTTTCGCTTAATGTGCATAATTCTTACACGAGAGTTAATCAAAACACGAAGATAATCCTTCCCACTTTCTGTTTCTTCCTGAAATATAATTTTACCATATTGTTCTATCAATCCTTCGAGACAGTCATAAAGTGTTGTATCTCTACTACCAGGATTAAGAAATGGAAATTGGTCCCAATGAGTATTTACTACCTCAATCATAGTTTCAGCCATCTCTATTAGATAAGCACATCTTAAATCTACGGTTGCAAACTGTGTTGATAAGGAATAAAACATTAAATTTAATGCAATATCTAATTCTTTTTCAAGGCATATCCATTTCTGAAAGATATCATCACTCAAAACTTTATCGAAATTTATCAACTTATTGAATTGGCAGCTACAATAATCTGCGGAATTGTAATAATCAAGCCTTCTTTCCAATAGTTCATCTGAGATCTTTTTTAATTCTTCACAACTACAATCTTCGGAATCATAAAAACGTAATTCACTTATGGGGAGAAATCTTCCTTCGAAAATCATAAGAAGCTTTTCTAAGTTTTGACATACATCAAATAGAATATCAACTAAAACTTCTTTTTCAGAAATAATTTCAATACATCGAACTTCCTTCTGTTGTATATAAATGGAGCAATTTATCGAAC
>JAJQDO010000097.1 GCA_021202175.1 Clostridiales bacterium
TCGGCGCCTACGACCAGGTTGACTTCAGGCCGGTCACAGAACGAACTCCGGAGGCGATCATCGGAGCTGTAAAAGAAGCCGGAAGCATCGGATTGGGCGGCGCGGGATTTCCGACCCACGTAAAGCTTTCTCCGAAGGAGCCGGATAAGATTGATACGATCATCATCAACGCGGCAGAATGTGAACCGTACATAACCGCTGACTACCGTTGTATGATAGAGATTCCAGAGCAGCTTATTTCTGGATTGAACCTGATTCTCACGGTATTTCCGAAAGCCAAAGGCGTCATCGGCATTGAGGATAATAAGCCGGATGCCATCGCGAAGTTAAAAGATATGTGTAAGTCAGAGTCCCGCATCGAGGTGGCGGAGCTTAAGACGAAATACCCGCAGGGCGCTGAGCGTTCTCTTATCTATGCGGTGACAGGACGCGCGATTAATTCCAGCATGCTTCCTGCAGACGCCGGATGTATCGTGGATAACGTGGCGACTGCGATTGCTATCCATGAGGCAGTTACCCTGGGTAAGCCATTATATGAAAGAGTGGCGACGGTTACAGGGGATGCGATTGTGAATCCCTGCAACTTCAAGATAAAATCAGGAACAAATGTGGCGGAACTGGTTACTGCGGCCGGTGGATTTAAGAATCAGCCGGAGAAAGTGATTTCCGGCGGCCCGATGATGGGTATGGCATTAGGAACGCTGGATGTTCCGTGCGGAAAGTCCTTTTCTTCCTTATTATGTTTCACGAAGGATGAAGTGGCTGCCTGTGAGCCGAGCAACTGTATCCGCTGTGGACGATGCATCTCCGTCTGTCCTGCAGGCCTGATGCCGACGAAGCTGTCTGAGATAGCGGATCATGGTAATTTTGAATTATTCGATGAGTTAAATGGTTGTGAATGTGTGGAATGTGGATGCTGTTCTTATATTTGCCCGGCAAAGAGAAGATTAACCCAGTCCATGAAGACCGGACGTCGGGAGGCGCTCGCTCTGAGAAGAAAAAAGAAATAGCATAAGGAGAGGTGAAAAATGAACGAACAATTATATAACGTATCTGCCAATCCTCATGTAAGGGATAAGGCTTCTACACACAGCATCATGCTTGATGTAATTATCGCGTTGATTCCGGCGACGATTTTCGGATTCTGGAATTTCGGGATTCATGCCATCATCAATACGATCATCTGTATCGCGACCTGCGTGATCTGTGAATATGCATGGCAGCGTCTGATGCACAAAAAGATAACGATCAACGATATGAGCGCCACCTTGACTGGCCTTCTTCTGGCGCTGAATCTTCCGCCGGAAGTGCCGTTCTGGCTGCCGATCATCGGCGGCGCGTTTGCCATCATCGTTGTAAAACAGGTATTTGGCGGTTTGGGTCAGAACTTTATGAACCCGGCTCTTGGCGCACGTTGTTTCCTGCTGATTTCCTTTGCAGGATTGATGACCGACTTTTCCTATACCGGATTTGGCGGCAGCTTTGACGCGACGACGTCGGCAACCCCGCTGGCAGCATTGAAAGCAGGCGAAAGCGTGAACCTGCTGTCTATGTTTATCGGCAACGAAGCCGGAACAGTCGGTGAGACATCCGCGCTGCTTTTGCTGATCGGCGGTATCTATCTGATCGTCCGTAAGGTCATCAGCTGGAGGATTCCGGTCATCTACATCGTAACATTAGGGGTTTTCGTTCTCTTATTTGGAGGACATGGATTTGATCTTACTTATCTGGCACAGGAGCTTTGTGGCGGCGGCCTGATGCTCGGTGCATTTTTCATGGCGACAGATTACGTGACCTCACCAATCACGCCGAACGGACAGATCGTGTTCGCCCTGTTATTAGGTATCCTGACAGGTATCTTCCGTCTCTTTGGCGGTTCCGCGGAAGGCGTATCTTATGCGATTATCTTCTGTAACCTGTTAGTACCACTGATTGAAAGATTTACGACTCCTACCGCATTTGGAAAAGGAGGGAAGAAAGAATGAACGCATTGGTAAAAGATTGTTTGAAACTGGTTGTCATTACTGTCGTTGCCGGCATGCTGCTCGGTATCGTGTATGGCATTACAAAAGATCCCATCGCTGCTCAGGAAGAAAAAGCAGAGATGGAAGCTTTTGTGGCAGTCTTCCCGGAATCAGAAGATTTTGAAGACCTGGAAGGATTTTCTACAGATGCGGCCTCGGAAGTGATCGCTGCCTATGATAACCCGATCAGTGACCATGCCGGTGATGAGATTACTTCTGTAGTGGTAGCTTTGGACGGATCTGGAGAGACCCTTGGATACATATTTAATATCACCACCTCAAAGGGCTTTGGCGGGGATATCAGTCTGACCGTCGGGATTCAGCCAGACGGTACCATTAATGGTTATTACAGTCTTTCCATAAGTGAGACAGCAGGTCTTGCTATGCACGCACAGAAAGAAGATTGGGCATCTCAGTTTGCAGATGTGAACGTTGAATCCTTTACCGTTGTTAAAGATGGCTCTGGATCCAGCGATGATTCTAAGATTGACGCGATTTCCGGCGCTACCATTACCAGCAATGCTGTGACAGGCGCCATGAACAGCTGTATCGCATATTTTCAGTCGATAGAAGGAGGGAATTAAGATGAAAAACAGTCCTGGTGAGAGACTTATAAATGGTATCATCAGAGAAAACCCTACGCTGGTTCTTATGCTTGGTATGTGTCCGACCCTGGCGGTTACGACCTCTGCGATCAACGGTGCAGGTATGGGACTGTCCACGACAGTCGTGCTGATGTTTTCCAACCTGATTATTTCACTGCTCCGTAATTTTATTCCGGACAGAGTGCGTATCCCCGGATACATCGTTATCGTTGCATCCCTGGTTACCATCGTACAGTTTATCCTCGAGGCCTACGTGCCTTCGTTAAATGACGCTCTAGGCGTATACATCCCACTGATCGTTGTTAACTGTATCATCCTGGGTCGTGCGGAATCCTACGCCAGCAAGAATGGTCCGGTCAACTCCTTCTTTGATGGTGTTGGTATGGGACTTGGATTCACTTTATCTTTGACGATTCTCGGCGCGTTTCGTGAATTGCTTGGTGCGGGAACCCTTTTCGGCATCACCGTATTGCCGGAATCCATTTACACACCGATCACGATCTTCATTCTGGCTCCTGGCGCATTCTTCGTATTGTCCTGCCTGGTTGCCATTCAGAACAAAGTGAAGAACAGCAGTTCGAAAGATGACGGACAGCCTCAGCCGACAGGCGGATGCGGCGATTGTTCCACATGCGGCAACAGTTGCTGCGGCAGCCGGAGCTTCTTTGATATGACCGTTGACGATAAAAAAGCGGATAACGAATAGGAGGGGAGAGGACTATGAAAGAATTAATATTATTAATTATCAGTGCGTCTATCGTTAATAACGTCGTCTTAAGCCAGTTCCTCGGTTTGTGCCCGTTCCTTGGCGTATCCAAAAAGGTAGACACGGCGCTTGGTATGGGAGGCGCGGTTATCTTCGTTATTACCATTGCTTCCTTTGTGACAGCTCTGATCTATAAATTTATTCTTGCTCCACTGGATCTGTCTTATTTACAGACCATCGTATTTATTCTGATCATCGCTGCCCTGGTGCAGTTTGTGGAGATGTTTTTAAAGAAGAGCGTGCCGGCTTTGTATGAGTCATTGGGAGTATTCCTTCCGCTGATCACGACAAACTGTGCCGTTCTTGGTGTTGCACTGAATGCTGTTCAGTATGATTATTCGATTTTACAGACTGTGATTTATGGATTTGGTACTGCTGTCGGTTTTGCCATTTCCATCACTGTCCTTGCCGGACTTCGCGAGAAGATGGAATACAATGATGTCTCTCCATCCTGGCAGGGGATGCCGTTAGTGCTGGTGACAGCAGGTTTGATGTCCATCGCATTTTTCGGTTTTTCAGGTATCATTTAAAGGAAGGAGAAAAAGATGAGTATAAGTGGAATTATCCTTGCGGCAGTCATTGTCGGAGGAACAGGACTTGTTATTTCTGTTCTCCTTGGTATTGCCTCAGAAGCATTTAAAGTTCCGGTTGATGAGAAGGAAGTAGCTGTCCGTGCATGTCTGCCGGGCAATAACTGTGGTGGCTGCGGCTATGCCGGCTGCGACAGCCTCGCTAAAGCCATCGCGCAGGGAGAAGCACCGGTTAATGCCTGTCCGGTAGGTGGTCCGGCTGCAGCGGAGCAGATTGGTGCCATCATGGGCGTGGAGACCGGAGATATGGAAAAACAGGTGGCCTTTGTAAAATGTGCCGGAACCTGTGAGAAAGCAAAAACCCAGTACAAATATACCGGTATTGAGGACTGCGTGGCAGCCTTAAGCGTGCCGGGCGGTGGCCCGAAAGCCTGCGAATACGGCTGTATCGGATTTGGCAGCTGTATGAAGGTGTGTGATTTTGGCGCGATCCATATCGTCAATGGCATCGCGCAGGTTGATAAGGAAAAATGCGTGTCTTGTGGCAAGTGCGTGGCAACCTGCCCGAAGGGCTTGATCGAACTCGTACCTTATGCTGCACCGCATAAAGTATCTTGTAACTCCAAGGCCTTTGGTAAAGCCGTGAAGGAAGTTTGCTCCGCCGGCTGTATCGGCTGTAAGATGTGCATGAAGGTCTGCGAATTCGATGCAATCAAAGTAGAGAACAACGTAGCGAAGATTGATTACAGCAAATGTACCGGTTGCGGCAAATGTGCTGAGAAGTGCCCGGCGAAGATCATTCTTTGATGAACGATTATTTCAAGAAAGGCTGCTTTCCTCGAAGGGAAGTAGCTTTTCTTATGACAGATGACTTCGATTTACAATCACTTCGCTTTGCAATCATACCGCTTTAGATGGGAAAAGTGTATTTCTGAAAAAATT
>JAJQDO010000221.1:0-1053 GCA_021202175.1 Clostridiales bacterium
GGCGGGAATAGATGTCGGCAGCTGTCAGATGAGCAAGAAAAAGGGTTATTTTATAACAAACCGGATTTTTTCAGATGGGGAACTGGAAATGTTGGTCAATGTGATTCAATCAGCCGATACCCTTTCGGATGATATGAAAAACAACTTGATTGAAAAGGTGGCGGGATTGGGTGGAGCACATAAGGCAAAATCATTAATGCCGGAACCTGGACCGGAGAAAAGAAAAATTGTTCTGGAATTAGATTTGAAATTGTTTCTGGATGTTTTCGAAAGGTTCCTGTTGATCGAAACGCTGTCTTTTTCGGAAGATAAAGTGGTATTGGCTACGGAAAGCATGGTTGACGAGAAGTTCTGGGATTGGATTGTGAGTTTTGATGGAGGTGCGAAGGTTATATCACCGGAAGATGTAGTGGTAGAATATAGGAAGAGATTAGTAGATGCCTAGAATAAGTGAAATGAATATTGATTCAATAGGTTTCAATAATGATTTGGACGTATTTGAGGGGCAGAGGTTGCCCCTCATTTGTGTGTGTTGTTATATTTTTATAGTAGTCAGTGCCAATTCATGTGTTCAGCCGGTATAAACAATTTCTTTAAAAGGCTTTTTCTTCGGATACTTCTTAATAGCCTTGATCCATCCTGTCTTGCCGTTAGAACGTACTTTAATGGTTAATTTACCTCCGCTGTAGTGTAGTTTTAAAATTTTAACTTTTTGCCCACTTTTCAGTGTGAATGATTTCTTTTTGCAGGATGAAGCTTTATATACCGTGATTTTTTTGTTTGCTGTCAATTTTGTACCGGAATAATCGATTTTTTTGATATTCATTTGCGAAACTTGTTTTAAATTGCCCGATTGATATTTATAAACCAAATCAAAATAGACATCTCCTAAATTATAGCATACAAACATAGTCCGAAATGTTATTTTGTTTTTCGAAACTTTAATGTTTGCAACATTGATGTGATATCCATATTTTTCAAACATCGTCACAAAATTGACTAAAACTTTGAATTTTACTTAGAAATTATAATACTCCAAAAGTTAGAGGGTTC
>JAJQDO010000221.1:1063-4864 GCA_021202175.1 Clostridiales bacterium
GTAGCGGGGTCCGTAGGAACTGTCACCGCTTCCTTGCAGATATAAATATTGTTTTCCATTATTTAGTGTCAGAATGTTTCCCTTGTAGATGCACCCATCAGAATCATAAACCGTGTAAGCCAGCTGATTGTTAACATACACATATAAGTATTCATAGGCTCCATATCCGCAGTACCTTCCACCTGCTAATCTGAGAGAATCTGTTTTTCCATCCCCCGTGACATCATAGGAAGTGTAGGTTGTTCCTGTGGAGAGGGATACCTTTGATGCTGCTTCTGTATTGGTCTTTGGTATCAGAAAAAGACCCAATAGAAGCGCAAAGCCGGCGAGTAGCATAAATCCATTTTTTTTCATTGCAAAACTCCTTCCTTTTCTTTTATTATACCATTTTCATCAGTCTGATGGTAGCTGTTTTGGCAATAATTGTATAATTAAATTGTTGTTGGAGCAGCATGATTGCCCAAAGTGTGGAAAGATGCCTGGAAAGATGAAAAGTTTTCCGCAGGTGTGGTAGTGGTTTTTTATAGAAAAACAGATGAAACTTTAGGAAAAAGAATGATGCAGAAGAAATGATTTCTTTTGGGAATATGATTCTTTACAAGTGAAGCAGGATTTTTTTCTGATGCTTATTTCTCTGTTGAAAATATTTCCGAAAAGTTAAAGATGCCGCAATTATGTGACCTTTTTATGTGTGACAGGCAGGGCACGGTCTTAACTGGCGGAAGTTCAGCCATGGGACCTTATCATTCGTGTAGTCAAACGCAAGTCGAAGGTAGTAATGGCGGGACAAAGGAAGTAAATAGCAAAATCACGGGCCCAAAATACTAATCTAAAAGTATCCACAAAAAATTAACAATTGTGGATAAAACTGTGGAAGAAACTGTAGCATCCCATAAGGGGTGCTTTTTTGCGTTATCGAAATTTCTGTTTTTTTGGTATGGAAAAAATGAAATTATTTCAAGAATGATAAATTATTAGAAGAATGAGTAAACAGAGGAGAGGTGATAAAAATGTTCGGTCGACAAAAGAGTAAGTGTATCATCTGCGGGAAGAAGACAAAACCGGATAAGGAGAAAGCAGGAAGTGAGGTTTTCTGCAGACATTGCTTATCTAAACTGCCAATAGGCGCCAGAAGACATCCTGAAAAGATTTCCGCAGACGTGATAAAGGAATTTATAGAAAAAGCAGAGGAAGCATCTGGAAAGAAGAATGATGCGGAAGAAATGATTTCTTTCGGGAGCATGATTTTCTATAAGCGAAGCAGGATACTATATTTTTCTGAGGCTTATTTCTCTGTTGAAAACATTTCCAGAATAACTTTCAGCTTTTTAACACGGGGAAAAGGCTATGCGCCTCGGCCAGATGGGGTCATTCCAGTCATCTGCACAGTTTATCTGAAGGAACCGAATATCCTTTTTAAGGATATGGTGGCGGATTATCCTTCCTATCCCCTTGGGACTCCATGGATCTTTTTCATGGAACAGATGGGATACAGGGATTATGACAAGGACAGACAGACATCATGGAGAAGCTCCGGGCAGTATTACCATCATAACGAAAAAGGCTCAACAGGATACGCAGGCGGGGGATATTCCCATCACCGTCAGTCACATGCATCTGGGCATAAGCAAGGAAACACAGCTTACCATGATGCACTGGTATTGTTCATGCTGAAGGAACCGTACACGAGTGCGGAATTAAAATCAAGATATCGAAAGCTGATGAAAACTTTTCATCCAGACAATGGAGAAAAGGGCGGTGAAGGCGAGAATACAGAACTGTCTGCAAAGATCAACAGTGCCTATCAGATCTTAAAGGACAGGGCGCAATAAAACCATACCCTTGTAGTAGCAGAGATAAGTATAAGCACGAAAGAAAGTGAGGTGAGTCAGTTGAAGACCTTCTATTCTATAGGCCAGGCAATAACAAGACCATTTTATTATCTGCATAAAGGGTTGGATTATCTGATTGATAAGGATCTTGTCAGCACGAGCGTGATGTTGATTGATTTTATCGTATTTATTGCAGTGTTCCTGACAGTTGCGGATTTCCAGGATGGCGAGATTATTAACGATATCGTCACCTTTTTATTGTTTGGCACCATCTTCGGTATCGTGGGTTCTGTCATTGCGGCCATCGCTATATATGTTGTTTCCATGGCGGCTTTTTTATCGTCAGTATTTGCGAAGGTTTATTTCTTTTTTGAAAGGAAATGCAGAGAGACGGAAGAAGCGGAAGATCACAACACTGGTGAGGCAGAGGAGGAACCTTATGTATGTACGACTGATTATGCGGACTGTGGTATGAATGATTAAAATGGGACAGGAAAGAATTTAGGAGATGGAAAAGAAATCAGTTCTTTTTCAGACTGTTGAAAAGATCTCCTAAAATATGGATTGGTTTGTTTATGAGTATGCGGTTTAAATGGAGAGGTGGAAGACGGATGTAGATAACAGGCTTTTTTCCGACGGTAAGGCCAGAAAAAATTTCTTTTCTGGCCTTACATAATAGATATGTAACTTAAATTTCAAATCGATATAGGAGGAAAAAAGAAAATGAAAAACGTAAGAATGACTAAGAGTGAATTTTGTAGGGTAATCACAGCGATCCTAGATGGAAAGCTGGAGGGATGTGAGCTTGTTCTGGGAACAGATGTCGAGAGGGAGGATGAGAAGGAATATGTCCTGCATGTGGTAATAAAGAAGTCACAAGTCATCTTCCGTGTTCGCCTCAATGAGGCATATGATGCTTATTGTCTGGGGCTGTCCATTGCACAGATCATAGATAAGATCATTTCCAGTGTTACTATTTCTGACAATTCGGAATTAAAGGAAATCATTTCAACATTTGATGAGTACGAAAAAGTAAAGGACAGGCTTTCTATCAGATTATGTAATATCAATTCCAACAGAGAGTATCTGAAAGGAAAGCTGTATTCTGTCCACGGCAATTTCGCGGCTGTTTATTTTGATAATGCGTACAAGGATGGAGTGGCGATGAGAGAAGCCGTGGTCACACCGGATCATCTAAAACAATGGGATGTTCCATTGAACGCCGTACATAGGGATGCCCTCAAAAATATGAACAAAGAGGCTGTCCTCTTTTCGTTTAAAGAGGTTGTTCTTCAGAAAAAGCGTCCCAGAAATCTCCTGGATCAGGATGAAAAAATCGGAAGAGATCTTCTCGTTTTGACAAATCATGAGTGCAATAATGGGTCGGCTCTGATGCTGGATGGTTCCATTATGAAAAAAGCAGCTGACTTGTTTGGCGGAGATTTTTATATCATTCCATCCAGTGTTCATGAGGTCCTGCTGTTCCCTGCCCTTCCTCAATTTGACCGCAATGAGATCATCAAAATAGTGGTACAGGGGAATCGGACTGTTATCAATAAAAATGATTTTTTAAGTGATATCCCTCTGTATTACCATGCTGATACTGGGCTGGTCACGGATATTTGTTTCTAATATGAAGCAGATCATAAGGGGAAACGAAAATGAGAAAACAAGGAAAGAATGGAAACCTGTCTGCCAGACGTCGCCAGATACCAATAAAGAATAATAAACATTGCATAAGCATCAGATCAATAGTTCAAGGACCGAATGTGTCTGCAAAGTTACAAAAAATGAGACTGTAAGGAGCATATGCTGGAAAAGAAAACATTTCTAAATGATTAGGAAAAAAAGAAAAGTGAATTAAGATGTAAGTACTGATGAACCAACAGGTATCTACCTGTTGGTTCTGTTTGATTGTGCGCCTGGCGGCGCACGTTTCTAACCGGTGCAAGTCCGGAATCCGCCCGGT
>JAJQDO010000001.1:0-20502 GCA_021202175.1 Clostridiales bacterium
CCTGCAGACGGATGAGATCATGAAGGCAATTGCTAAAAGTGCTAAAAGTTATGATGAGATATTAAAGTTTATCAATGATGAATCCGAATAAGAAATGAGAAATCTCTCTTCCCAAAGGCAAACAGAGGAAGGGAGATTTTTTAGGCGTAAAATAATAGGAAGTTAAGGTTAATCCGCATGAGATTATCCCAGGCATCTTCTTTCCCAAGGAGATTCATCCCGCCATGCCACACAAGTTCATCGTCAATTACGGCAAAATGTTCATCGATTTCCTCTCTTGACTGTACGATTATCCCAGCATCTTCCATCTGTTTGATCAGTTCATGACAGAGTTCTGGATTCCCCCAAATGACGGCATCAGGATTTGTTGTAATTATGATTACTTCCACTCCCGCTTCCTGCCGGCGTTTAACCAAGGAAATGAACCGTTCGATTTTATCTCGGATAATTTGTGGACTTGAGATGATAATCCTGTTTTCCGCCTCCACAATATCTTGTTCAAATATTTCATTGTAATTACCGGAATCATATATGGCATTTGCTATCTGCTTATCCATCGTGCCTTCTGTCCACAGGATAAATCCAGTCTTCTTATATGTGCGCAGTCTTTTTGCGTACATCTTGTCAAAATAAAAAACATGAGAGTCAACGTAATCATAGACAAAGACATCTTTTTTTCCCTCATAGTCCCGATTTAAACGGCCTATATACTGTTCCAGCCGTCCTTCAAAGGAAACGGGTGCAACCAACATTAACGTATCCAGTCTCGGAAAATCAAATCCTTCTCCAATTTTCTGTCCCGTTGCGATAAGAATGATGCTTTGACCGTCTGGAACAGCCTTCATAGCTCTCCTGTTATCTGCATTTTTCGTGTCTGTATTGCCTCCATATAAAAGGAAAACATAATCTGCATACCCTTGCAAGCGGTCGTACAGGAATTTCGCTTGTTCCCGGTATCTTGTCAATATCAGGGGAGTTCGTCCCAGCGTAACACAGGCTTTCACATCTTCGCAGATCATCTCATTTCTAGATACATTAGAACTAATCAAGGCATAGGCTTGATTAATGTCACTTTTACTTTCGTTCGCATCTATCACCCGGGTATATCTTGGAATAAAATAATGTCCGATTCCCTGCTCCTTCGCTCTTTCCAGCGCAGTATATCTGTGACGCAGCGGACCAAGCATCATATATATGATTTTATCCATGCTATCACCTCTTTTCGGTGTGGCGGATACGCCATATACATATTTAGCATTCACCCTTTTTAACAACTCCATCGAAGTATTTGATGCCGCATGATGACATTCATCCATAATAACCATACCATAAGAATTCAGATACGGGTGAAAACTACCTTTTTTATACATAGAACCGACCATAGCAATATCCACAATTCCAGTCAATGTATTTTTTCCGCCATGTAAAATGCCAATGACACTGTCCCGCTTCTTCTTCCGACCGGTTTTTGTCTCGTACATCGGTGGTTCTTCATCAATCACCAGAAATTTATTTAACTCGTCCACCCATTGGTCTAGCAGATCTTTACTTTGAAGCAAGATTAAGGTGTTGACCTTTCTCTGCGCAATCAGATAACTACAGACCACCGTCTTGCCAAATGCTGTAGCGGCGCTCAGCACACCATCTGTATAGGTCAGTAACCTTTGAGCCGCAAGATCCTGTTGCGTCTTCAAATCGCCTTGAAATGATACTCGTATCGGACGTCCCGTTTCACGCTGGTCCGCCACTTCAACATCAATACCAGCTTTTCCGCAGTCCTCCAGAACCTTCTCACGCAGTCCTCGGGGAATCTGAATATAACCATCCACATCTTTGCCCAGATATATCGTACTGAAATTATAATAATTGGAATATCCCATACGTTTCTTTTTGTAATATTCTGGATTATCAAAGGTCGCCATGCAACGAATCTGATTTTGCAAATGGGGCGTCAGATTAAGGGTGTCTATATATAACCCATCACTTAAAACCATATGCATTTTCCCTGTAACATCCATCTTCTCAAAGCCATCATTCCTTTTCCATGGTTTTGGCCTTCTTCCTGTTTTTCCGCTTTGCTTAGGGTTTCCTGACATAGAAACATTCCCTTCTGTCTGCCGGGCAAAGATATGTTCCTGTACATCTTGTAAAGATAACTTTTCTGTTTTGTTTAATAAAATATCCCACTGATCCAGATAGGCATTCCAGTTTTGATCCACAAAGGCACTATTTCCTTTTTTCAATGCCTGCCCCTGTAAAGGAAGTGCAATCAGATTTCCAAGACTGCTCGATGCATCCTGAGACGGATACATACGATCATAATAGCGAAATGATTTCATATTAATCGAAGTGGACCCTTTATCCAGCAGAAGGAACCCGAAATCTCTTGCGAGGGAAGCAGCTATCGCCTGCTTGAAAAATATCCAGACATGTGCACCTTTCCCGGACCTGGATCTTTCCACCAGAGGTTTGATACCATTCATCTCACACATCTTGCGTAAGGCATCCACTTCATCGTGCCATTCCTCATCAGTGTTTGCGAAATCTATCTTGTTGGCCTCTTTTTCATGATTATCAAAATCAAAAACGATGAATCTACAGGTTCCATCTGGAAAAAGAGGATATACCCCCAGGACATCTGTTCCATCCTCCCTGTAACCCAACAGATGATTCATAAGCACTTTACGGTTAATCCGCTTCCATTTCTGATTTTCGCAATCATCACAAAAACATTTTTCTCCACGTTCTCTTGGGCACAATGCTGACGTCCATCTGTTATAACATTGTGGAAAATACTGCCCCTGTTTACTCCTCTTTGCATAAACATCAAGCCTTCCCCAAAACATGGAGAAATACTTCTTTACCATATCTTCTGTAATATATTGTCCCATGATCCGTCCACCTTGATCCAGATCATAATCCTCAATATCCTCTATCTTTTCTTCAAATGGATCATATGATTCATACGGTATTCCCGCCTTTTTCAACTGCCCTTTTAATACTTCATTTTCTTTTTGAAGGCTCCTCACGATCTTTCGGAGTGTATCCAGATTATATGCTTCAATGTTCATTATCCTACCTCTTTTATTTTCAATACCGAATCCGCCCTTCCATCATAAGCAGTTGCTCGCCCATGCGGCGAAGCTCTCCCAGGACGATACGGCGACCTTCCTCTGTCTGATGCCAGTTGTCACGGGTGACGCCATCGATCGGCACGGGATGCACCAATATAGTGGTTTCAGGAAAGATCATACTATAATATAGGAGAGAACGTCTTGCATGGTAAGCTTTGCAACAGAGGATGGCTTTGTTTATGGTAATCCCATGGGTCGCTAGAAGTGCGCGGGTTTTCTCTGCATTTTCCAAAGTATAGGTGGCCGTGGTTTCTTTTAGTATGGCAGATGCCGGTACACCGTTTTGCAGCAAGACAGCCTCGAGGAAATCTGCCTCACAGGCGAACGCGGTTCCGTATCGCTGCGCGCCGCCTTTGACACCCTGAAATCCACCTTCGAGCTTGGTAAATCCGCCGGAAGGAAGGAGGAGGGGTGCATATCCCTGGTGATAGAGTCTGGCGGCCTCTTCCGTGTGTTCCGGCCTGGCACAGCCCGGTATGAAAATCGCCTCGGCGGGTTCCAGTGTATTTTCCAAAAAAATGTAGTTGGTGATATCATGAATCTGTTGTTTGCTGATTGGATACATCCTTCTCTCCTTCTCCTGGTTTCTTCTGTGAGCTGCTGCTGGTGTCTTTGTCTTTTTGGTTTTGCTTAAATCGGATCTTATTCTGTTGTGAATAGGATCCCATGCTCCCTTCCTGTATCTCCCGCTCCTTCTGGCGGCGGAGATTCCGGTAATTCGGGCGGAGGATGTGCACAAGGGTATGGTAATTATCTCTATTTTCCAGAAAATAGTTCACTTCCGCGCCGTAAAATACCATGGACATGCAAAGATACAGCCACAAAAGCAGGATCATGATGCCGGACAGGCCGCCATATATATAAGAAAAATTGCTGAAATGATTCATATAAAAGGAACAGCCGGCCGACACGACCAGCCAGCCGATGGTGGTGATCAGAGCTCCCGGCAGTTGCTGCAGAAATCGAGGAGATTTCCGGTTGGGGACAAACTGATAGATGATCATGAACAGCAGCGTCAGGATAATCAATGTATATATGGTCCTCTGATGCAGAAAATATCTCAGAATATCCGCTATAATGGGAAAATATTCGTAGATGAAATTATAGAGGGCATTTCCGAATATCCATAACAACAGCATAATTATGATGATAAAGGCAAAGGCGATAGTGAACAGAATGCTGACAAGTCTCATGACAATATAATTGCGGCTTTCCTCGATATCATAGACAGAATTCAAGCCTACGGCGATGGAGTACATCCCCTTCGACGAAGACCAGAGCACGGTGATGATTGAGGTCGTAAAAATAGATGCCGCGGTTTTTCCGTAGATTTCATTTACGATGCTGGTAATCAAAGATTCCTGTTCGAAGGCGATCATCTGCGTCAGAACGCTAATGATGTCATCTTTGGTAAACGGGGCATATCTCGTCAATGTTAAGAAAAATATCAAAAATGGAAAAAATGATAATAGGATAAAAAATGCTGACATGGATCCGAAGGCGGTGACATGGTCGTCGCTGCATTTCTTGATAAAATCCCTGGCCAGCGCATATAAATGATTCACTCGGTTTGGCATATTCATGATGTTTCCTCTCTCTTTATTATTAATTTTTCGGAGCAATCCCTGTCCTTTGTACCTTCTCTCCAAACATGAAATCGATTCTTTTTTCCCTCTTCAGATTGAAAATCATACCAAAATCAATTCTTCTTTTTTCTATTTAGTTCAGAATTTCTACTCTGAATCAACTTTTCCTCTTTCAAATCGGGGATCGAACCAGCAATCGACTCTGAATACTCATCCTCCAAGAAAAAAATAAGCCGCCTCATGGTAAAATGAGACGGCTGATAAACGTTTGCCCAAAATGCCGTTTCCTGCGATTTTGAGTGCTTGCGTAAGCCAGGTGGGTAACCTCATTTGGCTCTCTGACTTCCTCCGATTAGTAAAAATAATAAGGCCTGCCATCTTTCCAAAGATTTGGTTTCCCAAAATCAAAAATGTAGGTTCAAAATAGCAGGGGTTTTCGAACATCCCAGGCTTTTTGTTTACAAATACTATACCATAATTATCCGCAAATTTCAAGAAAAAAATGTTGCCAAATTATAGAAAAATTGTAATGTGTTTGCTATCCTTCTTATCATCCATCTCCATCATGAAACGTATACGCATCCTAATGCCATGACGCTACGAAACATGACCCTATGAAAGATATAGAAGAATATAAAACGAACCCGATTATAAACCGTATACGCTATCTTAATACCATGACCCTGCAAAACATGACTCTTCGAAAGGAAGAAAATATAGAACGAATCCGATCGTAAACCTTATACATCATTCTGATGCCTCATAGAAATAGGTCTGATATCAGTCCAGAATCAAACGGCCGTGTTTCACATGATAATCTCTGTTCTTGTGTTTCAGGAGAACGTTTTTCATATAATGAAAGAGATAATCTTCTCCTTTTTCGGCAAGCATGGTCAGGAGATAGGTCGTGAGAAAATCTGTCTCCTCATCGATCAACATCATTTTTCGTCCGTTCTTATAATAATCCAGGGCACTTCTGTCTGTATATTTCTCCTTCTGGTAATTTTTACTGGCACAGATGCGGTCGATCACCATTTCGGCTACATATTTCTTCGACATTTTCATACCAACGAGACCAGCGCCTTCCGGCGCGAAGCTGTAGTCAATCCAATACTCAAAATGATGAGGATTGCGTCCTTTGTGGTGCAGCCATCCTTTGGAGCATTTTTTTAATTCCTTTTCCCGGTTGATCGGGCTTCTGTCGCCCTGGTAATAAATCACTCCCGGGATAAACTCGATGGGACTGTATTTTGAGAGGTCATGCATGAGTCCCTGCCAATATAACCCCACTCTGAAACAGGTTTTTGTTACTAATACTTTATGATGATTGATTGTCCGCAAATGACCAAAAAAATCCATACTTTACCTCTTTTCATTTATTCCAGGCCGGTTCATCATTTTATTATCTGTTACTGTTATCTTTCTTTTTCAGTATATCATTTTTTTCGTACTTTACAAACGAATTTTTTCATGTTACGCTTATAACATACCAGACAGTTCGTTTGTACCATCCTGTCTTTAAACAAAACCAGGACAGCATATTCATACATGAATCGAATGCTGCAGGTATGCGGCTTTTTTTATTGCAAGGGAGACTTATAGTTCCTATACGATAAAATCGCTACGCTATGGATGCGCCTAAGTGCGTTCTTTATTGTTTTATTCACATCGTTATTTAGGAGTTTTGTATGTATATTTTAGAGACGGAGCAGGCATTTGATTCTGCACATTTTTTGAGCGGCTATCAGGGAAAATGTAAAAATCTTCATGGCCATCGCTGGCGCGTTGTAGCCAGAATCGCGGCCGACCGGCTGAGCGAGGACAGGCAGACGCGGGATATGGTCATTGATTTTGGAGATTTCAAGGATGCCTTGAAGGAATTGACGGATTCTATGGACCATCGGCTCATCCTGGAAGCCGGTTCCCTGAAAGAGACGACCATGACAGCATTGCGAGAAGAAGGTTTTTGCATGGTGGAACTGCCTTTTCGCCCGACGGCGGAACAACTGGCTCGCTTTTTTTACGGAAAGCTAAAAGAGCGCTCTTTTCCGGTCTATAATGTTTCTGTTTATGAGACGCCGGTTAACTGCGCGACCTATCAGGAGGAATAAGCCATGATTTCTTTTTCGTTTATGAACCAACTATTGGTCAATTATAGGACCTGTCAGGAGGACTAGATTATGATTCGTTATCCTCTTGCAGAAAAATTTATCAGTATTAACGGCGAAGGTCCGAGAGCCGGTACGCTGGCGGCGTTTTTGCGTGTGAAAGGCTGTAATCTGTCCTGCAATTATTGTGATACAGCTTGGGCGAATGCCCCAGATTGTCCTTATGACTCTTTTTCGACAGAAGAGATTCTTGCCTGGCTCCACAAGCAGGATGTAAAAAATGTGACTCTGACCGGTGGTGAGCCGCTTTTGATTCCAGATATCGATCAGTTGATTGAGAACATGGGGGTTGCAGGCTATGCTGTGGAAATCGAAACAAACGGGAGCGTGAGCTTGAAATCATTTTCTACCCTCCCTCATCGACCATCGTTCACCATGGATTATAAATGTCCGGGCAGCGATATGGAGTCTTTTATGAATGTGAGTAATTTTACCCTGCTGTCTGCCAACGACACCGTAAAGTTTGTGGTAAGCAGCGAAAAAGATCTCAACCGAGCCAGAGAAATCACCCGGCGTTATCGTTTAACCAATCGATGCCACGTTTATTTAAGTGCGGTGTTTGGACGCATTGAACCGCGGGATATCGTCACCTACATGATAAGGCATCGCTGGAACGACGTCCACCTCCAGCTACAGATGCACAAATTTATCTGGCCGCCGGAGATGCGGGGCGTTTAATGGACAGTAGATATTTATCAGAAACGAACTGCCTATAGCCTTTGTAAATGGCTGGCAGTCATCTGTTCATTATACAGAACATAAAGTCATTCATTATGTTTATATACTTATATACGAGGGGGGTTTTCCAATGGCGATAGATAAAGATGCCATTCGTGAGCATGTTCGGGGCCTGTTAATTGCTCTGGGCGACGATCCAGACCGGGAGGGTCTCAGGGAGACGCCGGACCGCGTGGCAAGAATGTATGAAGAAGTATTTGAAGGAATGAATTATTCCAATCATGAAATCGCGGAAATGTTTAACAAATCCTTTCAGGATGACCTGGCCGTCGGACCGGACCGCCGGGATATCGTTCTGGTAAAGGATATTCCGATATTCAGTTACTGTGAACATCATATCGCTCTGATGTACGATATGAAGGTTTCTGTGGCTTACGTCCCAAATGGTAAAGTTTTGGGATTAAGCAAGATTGCCCGTATCTGCGATATGGCCGCTAAGCGGCTTCAACTGCAGGAACGCATCGGCTCCGATGTCGCCGAGATTATGACAGAAGCTGCCGGCACTGCGGACATCGCCGTGATCATTCACGGCACCCACAGCTGCATGAGCGCCCGCGGCATAAAAAAGGAGGCAGCTTCCACCGTCACCACAACCTTGCGGGGACGATTTGAGACAGACCAGGGACTGCAAAATCAGTTATATATGATGTTATCCCGTTAATTACGATCGATTCCTCTGTCAAAACAATACTCAAAAAACATTGCAAATAATCAGAAACCGGGACATCATCACACTGAATTTTCTTCTGCCAATACAATCATCGAAAATATTGCAGATAGCATTTAAAATAATACCTGTCAGAAAGGAGTTCTTTATGCAACAGCTTAAAAATAAAAAAGCCGCCGTTGTCGTCTTTAGCGGCGGCCAGGACAGCACGACCTGTCTGTTCTGGGCAAAAAAACGTTATGAGACTGTCATCGCTCTGTCTTTTGATTATCATCAAAAGCATGTGCTGGAGCTGGATTGTGCCCGTAAGATCTGTAAGAAATATGGCATCGAACATTATATCATGGACATGAGCCTCTTAAATCAGCTGGCGCCCAATTCCCTGACCCGTCAGGATATCCCTGTGGATGAAGATGCGCCTGAGGAAGGAACGCCGAATACCTTCGTGGACGGACGGAATCACCTTTTCCTGTCTTACGCGGCGATTTTCGCCAAACAAAGGGGCATCAGTGACATCATCACCGGAGTATCTCAGAGCGACTTCTCCGGATATCCGGATTGCCGTGATATTTTCATCAAGTCCCTCAATACGACGCTGTCACTGGCTATGGATTATCCATTTGATATCATTACACCTCTCATGTGGCTTGACAAAAAAGAAACCTGGGCCCTGGCCGATGAACTTGGTGTCTTCGACGTCGTACGTAAGGAAACTCTGACTTGCTACAATGGCGTCATCGGCGACGGCTGTGGCCATTGTCCTTCCTGCAAGCTTCGCAAAAAAGGACTGGATGCTTATCTGGCATCTATCAATCTGTCAGCATCGGAAGAAATCATCCACCCTTAGTCGCATATATTATGTCAAGCTATGTTAAGCCCTAAATCACTGATTTAAGGGCTTTTTTATCTTATAGGACTTCGTTCCTATAAGATAAAAAACGCTCCGCTATGGATGCGCACTCGCGCGATAGGAAGAATGTCGCAAATGCGACCGCGCTCGGCGCGAGAATGCGCCAAGGCGCATTCTTTCTTATTGTTATAAAATAAAAATCTCCGGCGTCTCTCCTATTAGAGGTTCCGCCAGAGATATATTTAAGAAGTCTAAAACACAATAATATCTTCTCTCGTTATTCTGTTTTGATTCGATCTTTTACAGATTATCCTTCATAGAACTGCGTCGTTATCCATTTATTTCAAATCCTTATCATCCAGGTCCTGCGCGAGAACACCCCTCATCGCTTCCAATGCCAACTTCTCATCCGGGCCGTTGCATTCACATATTAATTTGTCCCCTTGACGAAAGCTGCCGCTAACCAGATTAATAATACTTTTCGCATTCACATCCATATGATTCTTCTTAAAATGTATGGTCGCTTTATATTTTTCCGCAACATTTGCGATCGTATTCGCCGGCCTTAGGTGTATGCCCTGAGAATTCGTGACTGTCAATTCTGCTCGTACCATAAATGATAATCCCCCTCGTCGCTAAAGACTTTTGCAAACGACTTTCTATCGTTTACTTTTTCATTATAACATACTTCAACGAGGAATGTGCATAAATTTTTGAAAACGAAATATGTGTGTCTGGAGACAATTACTCTATTTCAGCGCAATCATTTCCACCTCGATCAACAGGTCTTTCGGCAGTCTTGCCACTTCCACGCAAGAGCGCGCCGGGAAGTCGCCCTGAAAATAGGACGCATAGATTTCATTTACTTTTCCGAAGTCGTCCATATTTTTAATAAAGACCGTTGTTTTGATAGCCTGATCCAGGCTGCTTCCGGCGTCCTCCAATAAGCCTTTCAGATTCTCAAACACTTGCGTCGTCTGTTCCTCTATAGTCGCCCCGGCTATTCCTGTTTTGGGGTCCACACCGATGACACCGGAGGTATAAATCATCCCGTTTACTTCGATGGCCTGAGAATAAGGACCGATCGCTGCCGGTGATTTTTCTGTTGCGATAACTTTCTTACTCATGTTGTTCTCCTTTTCTTCTATAAAATAATGATACAATGGTCAAAAGGTCATAAATCAGGTTCAAAATGTAAGTTCCCATTTCTGTCCGGGTGCCGTGATGCCCACAATCTCACCGGTCAGATATTTTACATCATTTTTGCCTTTGTACTGTCGAATCAAATCATAATCTTCCCAGCAGTGCATGGGAAAGACATAGCGACTCGGTACATTTTGCAGGAAATAATCCATGCCCCAGCCGCCGGCTTCCTCCTGTCTCGGATCGAGCACCACAAAAGACAGGTCTATCTTTCTCCCGGCGATATAACCGATCTCTTTCTGGTAGGCCTCCCTGCGACGTGCATTCTCCTCTTCCGGATCACCCGGCCAATGCCACCAGTGCAGGTCTCCCGCATGATAAATGGTCACGCCGTCCACCTGGACCAGGAAGGCCACGCCTTCATCAGTGGATGTCAGGGTTCCGACCTTGATATCATCAATCTCCAAAGATTTGTGAGGCTTCATAAAGCAGACATGCTCTGCGGCTCTCCAACTTCTTCGACTCTTCTCGATATCCCAAGACAGGATGTAGCGGACAAGCTCACAACGGTTTTCCAACCGAAAGATCTGCTTGGTATAATGATCTCGATGAGTGTGAGAAGAAAATACGTACAGCTTCTTCCTGTAATCCATCGCCGGAATCTCTCCTGTCCAATAGTCGAACAGCAGATAGCTGGTCTTTGTCTCCACCAGAAATCCGCTGTGTTTGATGTAGGTTACTTTTACTTTATCATCCATACGATGTTTTCCCTCGCTTTCCATAATAATATTATCCTCCAGTCCTCCAATCGTTGACTGCATATCTTCTGTGACATCATATCATGGCTTTTCATCATCAAATCAGACAAATGACCCTATGCGCTGCCTGTCAAACCATCCTACGATTCATCCCAGTAAATCAACCGCTCGTAACATGACAGGGATTTACGTGAACCATGACATGCTTGGCGCCGGTCAGTTTCTCCTCAATCTTATCATGGATGGCCTGGGCGATCGCATGCGCCTCCCAGAGATTCTGGTCACCGTCAGCGGAAACTTCTACATCCACATAATATTTCGATCCGAACACTCTGGTACGAACATCGTCAATGGCAATAACGCCTTCCTGTTCCATAATCAGTTCTTTGATTTCTTCCAAAGTATCGTCATCTACTGAGGAATCCACCATCTTATTCACGGCATCTTTATAAATATCATAGGCCGCTTTGAAAATAAACAGGCAGATTACGATACTGGCAAGGGGATCAAAGATGGGGAATCCCATCCGTGCCGCAAAGATACCAATCAAACTGCCGATGGATGACATGGCATCGGAACGATGATGCCAGGCATCCGCCATCAATGCTCCAGATCGTATTTTATCCGCACCAGCCTTAGTATACCAGAACATTCCTTCTTTTACAAGAATGGAAACCAGCGCCGCCGCCAGTGCCAGCATACCGGGAACCTCGATATTTCCAGTACCGCCCAATATGGTCTTTATCCCAGAATAGCCGATTCCAGCTCCAGTCAGTCCCAGCATGGTCGCCAGAATAATCGAAGCCACACATTCAAATCTCTCATGTCCATATTGATGTTCCGCGTCAGAAGCTTTGCTGGAAATGTGAATACCAATCATCACGACAAAGGTGCTCAACACGTCGGACAGCGAGTGTACGGCATCTGAAATCATGGCACTGGAATGTCCGATCACCCCCGCTATCATTTTCATAACCGATAAAAACACATTCGCCACTATGCTCACATGGGAAATGTGCATTGCGATTATTTTACTTTCTTTTGTTTCCATAACCGATTCCTCCTCGTCAATAGAAATGACGAATGCCACTTGTCAGTACCTGGTTTGACTACTCGTAAAAGATAGATTGTTACCTGTCAGCACTTGGTTCTGACCACTCATAAATTATGAACCATTGCCCGCCAGAAGCTGACTTTTCCGTCCATTCATCATGTTGGATCCCATTATTACTCTATGCTTAAACTATTCTGCTCGATACATCTCTTTGTGATGTGTTTCTTTTATTTTTATTATGGTATCGCACATGCCCAGAATTAGTCAATATAGACATTTGTTACCATCGTCCGACTACTGTTATCGTTTCCCGACAAGTGTTAAGGTGTACAGACTTCTGTTCACCTTGTCCAACCGCTATAAAATAAAAAAATGCGTCTTGGCGCATTCTCGCGCCGAGGGCGGTCGCATAAACGACATGATTCCTATCGCGCGAGTGCGCATCCATAGCGGAGCATTTTTGTTTTATAGGAACGAAGTTTCCTATAAAACAAAAATAGTCGCGGAGTGAATACACACCGCGACCATTGTCGTTCGTCATGTTTATGTTATGTGATTTTAAGTGTAAGAGTATTTAAGAACATCTTCACTATTTTGACCAGGAGTCCGACCTCTTATTTCGCCCAGCCGTAAGAGCACTTCACCGCTTTCTTCCAGCCTGCAAGAAGTTCCTGACGTTTCGCGTCGTCCATGTTCGGCTCGAATACTTTGTCGATCGCCCAGTTCGCGATAACGTCTTCTTTGCTGTTCCAATATCCAACAGCAAGACCTGCCAGGTAAGCAGCACCCATAGCAGTGGTCTCTACGCACTGTGGACGATGTACCGGAGCGTCAATGATATCTGCCTGGAACTGCATTAAGAAGTCATTCTTACAAGCGCCGCCGTCAACCTTAAGAGCTGCCAGCTTCACGCCTGCGTCTGCCTGCATCGCTTCCAGGATATCATTGGTCTGATATGCCAGGGACTCTACAGTAGCACGGATGATGTGTGCCTTGTTACATCCACGTGTCAAACCTACGATACATCCACGAGCGTACTGATCCCAGTGCGGAGCGCCCAGACCGGTAAATGCAGGTACAACGTAGCATCCATTGGTATCCGGAACCTTATTACAGAAGAACTCGGAATCCGGAGCAGCGTCTACGAGTTTCACTTCATCACGCAGCCACTGAATCGCAGCGCCTGCTACGAATACGGAACCTTCCAGAGCGTAGTTCACTTCGCCGTCAAGTCCCCAGGCGATGGTGGTCAGAAGCCCATTCTCGGATAACTTCATCTCTTTGCCGATGTTGATCAGCATGAAGGTACCGGTACCATATGTATTCTTCGCCTCACCAGGATTGAAACAGGTCTGTCCAAACAGAGCTGCCTGCTGGTCGCCAGCTGCGCCGCCGATCGGGATACGGCCCTGGAACAGGCTCTCGTCTGTCATGCCATAAATCTCACTGGATGGTTTCGGAGTAGGAAGCATGGACTTCGGAATCTCAAGGAGTTCCAGAATGTCATCATCCCACTGAAGGGTATTGATATTAAATAACATGGTTCTTGCTGCATTAGAGTAATCCGTAACATGAACCTTCTTACCGGTCAGGTTGTAGATCAGCCATGTATCAACCGTACCGAACATCAGCTTGCCAGCTTCTGCTTTTTCTCTCGCGCCTTCTACGTTTTCAAGAATCCAGTGAATCTTGGAAGCGGAGAAATAAGCGTCAAGAACGAGGCCTGTCTTCTTCTGGATCATGTCCACGCAGCCTTCTTTTTCTTTCAATGTATCTACATATTCAGATGTACGACGGCACTGCCAAACGATAGCATTATATACCGGTGTGCCAGTCTCTCTATCCCAAACGATCGTCGTCTCACGCTGATTCGTGATACCGATGCCGGCGATATCTTCCGCGCCAACACCCAACTGAGCCATAGCCTTTCTGGCAACAGATAACTGTGTATGCCAGATCTCTTTCGCATCATGCTCAACCCAGCCTGGCTGCGGATAATACTGTGTAAACTCTTCCTGTGCTACGCTGCAAATTTCACCTTTTTCATTAAATAAGATACAACGATTACTTGTCGTACCAGCGTCCAGCGCCATCATGTACTTAGCCATAAGTAAAACCTCCTTTAAAATTATACTGTTTCAATTTCGGGGCAAAATCGTCACACTTGTCCCATGGGACTATTCTAGCATAATTTATGGAATCTGTATTTAGACAATCTGGCACTTTTGTATGATTTTATTGTCTTTTTGCATGATAAATATTTGAATTTATGAGGTTTATCAAGCATATTTAATAAAAATTTTTCATGAAAATATTATTTCGTTTGCGATAATGTGCAAAAAATGTAAAGAAATCGACATTATATTGTTAATATATAAGGAACGCTAAATTCTTAACGTTCCTCTGTTCTGACGCTCCCACAGGCAAGACCTGTGGGTTTTCGGCTGTGTTCTCTTATAACGATATTCCAAACATAATCGTGGCGACTATTGCCGGATTCTTTCTAATCATCCATTCGCATGCGCTGGCGCATCACTTCATACATCAGGACTGTGGCAGCCGTCGCGGCATTCAGCGACTCCACGCGTCCTTTCATGGGAATCCGGATTCTCACCTCCGCTGCGGACGTCATATCCTCAGAAAGACCATTGCCTTCATTTCCGATAAAAAAGGCGGTTCCTCCCCGATAATCCTGCTGATAAACGTTCTCTCCCGTCAAGTGGGCCGCATAGGTTCTGATTCCTGCCTTTTTTAAAGCGGCAAGGGTCTCCTGAAAATCATCCACAATCACAAATGGTTCACGGAAAATCGATCCCATCGTAGAACGAACGACCTTCGGGCTATAAGGATCCACACAGTATCGGTTCATGATGATTCCCGTCACGCCCGTACCCTCCGCCGTCCGGAGAATCGTCCCCATATTCCCCGGATCCTGCAGATTCTCCAGAAGGAAAAAGCAGGGATTCTTCTCAATGTATAAAAGGGCATCCATCGTCATCTCCTGTTTTTTTACAAGAGCCATGACTCCCTGGGGCGTCTTCGTATCAGAAAGATGGTGACATACCGAATCACTGACCGTCTCATAAGAAATAGCACTCAGTCTCTCCCTATGTCGCTCTGCAAAATCTTCTGTCACATATACTTCCAGAAGACGGTCTGCCGGAACTTCAAAAAACATACGCGGTCCTTCCACCAGAAAACAGTTCTGCCGCTTTCTCGCCTTGACATTATTTTTTATGTTGATAATATTTTTTATTCTGCTGTTCGATATACTGGTGATCATACCGTCATTCTTTCCATGTTTACAACGCAATCCACTTCCATCCTGCGTTTCAGTCATAGACTTTTTCTAAAACAGAGCACAGATTGTCCACGACTTCCTCCACGCTCTCCTTAAAATCACCATCCGCCCATTCCAGAACATACTGGGTGACGCCCAGTACCAGAAAATGTATGACAAATTCATCTTTTTCAATATCATTTTCTTCCGCTTCATCATCGATATTTCGGACAGAATCATGATGGCAGAGGCTGTTCATCCCTTTACTGATGATAGGGTAGATCGCCTGGCGCAGATATTTACTCTCCACGTTGAACAATATATTTTTGATAATAACCCGGTTATCCCGCATCCAGTACAGGAATCTCCTCATAAAGGACTCCCAGGTTTCTTCAGCGTACGCGGTCCTCTCATTTGTAATCTCATATTCAAAAGCCTTTGCCATCAGATCGTAGATATTATCAAAATAATAATAAAATGTCTGGCGATTCACTCCGCATTGGCCGGCAATCATCTGGACCGTAATCTTGGGAAACGAATACTTCCGCAACAGTTCCAAAAATGCACGGCAAAGCATCATCTCCGTCTTTTTTTTCATAACTCCTCCCAATGCATTTCTGCCCCTCCCATGCACCCTGGTTCTTCACGGCATCCATATCTGCCCAACGTATTTACTCTCAAAATCCGATGATTACTCTGCAATCGTAATCGTAATCTCACCGGTGGAAACTACCGTCACCCCGTCCACATCCTTTACGTGCACGGCCACCGTATGTTCCCCTTCTTCCAGATCCGTAATATCAATCCACGGGGAGAAATCAGATATGCTAAGGTCTTTGATAATGGATTCGCCACCCTCTACTATAAGGGAATAGGTATTACCACTGTCGAAAGTGACCGTCCTCTTCTTCCTTCCTTTGATCGTGAGGCCACTCGACGTAAAGGAAATCGTCCGGTTTGTAACAGATTCTATCGTGACTTTTACCTTAATGTCTGTCGTATCATCCGCCAGAATGACATTCTTCGGCAACAAATCTTCACTCAATACGATATCTTCTTCATAATCCTCTGTCAGTCCATCCAAAGAAACACTCGGAAGCGTGATGGATGTGAGATCTTCCAGGACATCATCAGGAGCAGCGATGACAACCGATTTGGGTTCATACTCAAACGCAGTCATCACATATCCACTGGCTGGCTCATCATCTGTATCCACTATCACATCGACCGTCTTCGTCGCCCAGAGAGTGATCGTCACGCCGATAGACAACGTTTCCATCTTAATCTGTGAGCTGTCAATCATCTCCCCGTCCTCATCATAGAGAACCGGAACTGCTGTGGTCGATACGTCGCTCATGATCCCGTCGATATCCACCTCCGCTCGAATCTCCTTGGCGCTCGTCAACAGATTCTCCGGTCCGGTCACCTTGACCAGGTTCGGCGTCCCTGTGACACTTCCCACAGCGTAACCCTCGGCCGGTTCTCCTTCTACGACCACGTTGACCGGCAGGCTGACACTGACCACCTCATCCTTAGTAATCTTCATGGTATTGACACTGCCCAGGGAAAGTTCCAACTCATTAGAATATTTATCCACCGATACATCAATCGGTACGGCATCCACCTCTGATAGTTTGGAGAAATCTGCCACTGCCTGAAAATCAGAGGCCGTCAGAGTGCTGACGATACTCTTCTTCCCTTCCACGGTGACTGTGACTTCATCCCCTTCGACAATCTCATAAGCGTATCCTAAATCCGTCAATGCATCTTCATTTACTACGGTCACTTCTATGCCGCTGAACTTCTCCTTCACCGTTGGATCATTGATATTGGCCACTAAAAGCCAGATCAAAGCGGCAATAAAAACAGAAAGGACCTTCATTCCGACATTATTGTTTTTCGTTTCTTTCATTATGCAATAATCCCTTCCATTTCCTAAAGACATCCCTGCCTTCTGAATTACCCTGCTTCAGGTGCTCTAATTTCTCCTCCAGTTCTTCTCTGTTCAGGTTCGGATACAATATCCCATCCTTCGTGACAGAGACGGCACCCGTCTCCTCTGACACTACAACGGTGGTACTGTCGGAAACCTCACTGATCCCCACTGCGGCCCGGTGCCTCGTTCCTAACTCCTTTCCCAATTCCATACTGTCCGTTAGCGGCAGATAACAGGTAGCCGAGACGATACGATTTCCCCTGATGATCACTGCCCCGTCATGAAGGGGCGTATTATGTTCAAAAATATTGATCAGCAACTGGTTGGTGACCACACCGTCCACGGTGATTCCAGTCCGCTCATACTCTCCAAGAGCCACGCTCTGCTCAATCACCATAAGTGCCCCGGTCCTGGCCTTGCCCATCTCAAAAGAAGCCTTAATGATCTCTGTGATAGTTTTTTCAGAAATAACCTTGCTGTCATCGCTGTATTCATCAGAGGAGGAGATGAACAGACGAATCATATTCCTCCGCCCTAACTGCTCCAGCACCCGACGAAGCTCCGGCTGAAAGATGACCACCACCGCAATAATCGCAACGCTCAGCGAATTAGATAACAGCCAGGTTATCGTATCAAGCTGAAAAATGACCGCCACCATAGCAAAGACAAGAATCACAAAAATACCCTTAAATAACGTCCACGCTCTGGTAAAATGTAACCACTTGATTACCTGATAAACAATCACGCCGAGAATTATGATCTCCAGAATATCTGAAATACCAATCTTTGAAATGGAGTACCTGTATAGATATTTAATTATTATGTCCCTTAATTCATCCAAAGTCATCTGCTTATCCCCAGTCTTATGTCTTTATTCTTTTTCTCTGATTTCTAGGTTTTTATAGTGAACGACATAAAGTTGTTTACTATATATTTTTCTTATAAAACTTATGTCCGTATATTTTATTTTCCGCTCTCTGTGTTTTTAAAGATTATCCAGATCCGATTCGTCCTCTTCCTCGTCATTTCTTCCCGGCCGAATATTGGTCACATTCCGCTCTTCCTGAGCAACCTTAATCTTAGGTACTGCCTTCACATAATATATATATTCATCATCCTCAAAGGTAACCTTTTCCACGCGGGAATAATCACCGATTCCTTTGAAAAACTGAAAGAGCACCGCAACCCCAATGGCCAGTACTGTCTCCAGGAACACTCTCCATATGGAAAAATTCAGTTCAAAAATCAACCGCCCGGATAGGAGAAGCACGGCCATGGCCACATTTCCGATGATGATGGTAAATACCCACGCGTTCTCGTTAAACATCCGGTATAGCAACGTAGCGATGAATACCACGATAGAAAAGGTGATGAGAATGACCAGCATCCTCTTATCAATAATCATCAGGTTAACCACCCTCGATATCCCTATGCCCGGATCCTGATCGGTCGTCGTCGTCAAAAGAGCATTCACGTCCGCGATATATGTACTGAAAAAATATATCACGATTCCTGCTATCATGGGGAGGATACTTCCTATCCCGTAGACCATCGCTACAATGACCGGGAGGAGATATTCCAGCTTCAGATAAAACAGCACCGCTGTCAAAAAAATGATAAAACCATACTTCGCATCAACTCTTATGAAGAGCAGGCAGCACATGGCGATCACAGCGATAAAGACGATACTGAGTTCCACAGACGCCTTCCATAAATTCACCGCGATCAACAGAGACGCCGTGCAAAACAAAAAGGACATCGGAAGGAATGCCTGAACCACCGAACAGACCAAAGCCGCCAACACTATATTAATCCCTTGATAATACGGAAACATATTCTGAATCAAAATCAGAAAAAGGAAGGAAACCAGGCCTTTCAGAACGGGATTAATGCGTTCTGAATACTTTTGATAATATTGATTAATCTTTTCTTTTAAATATACTAGTTCTGCCATACGCATTTTACATTCTTCCTAATTAAAATATCTATAAAGACTCTTCTTCCAGATAATCCCGGATGATCTCACAAAACTCTTCTCCAAAAAACATCTCTCTTATCTTCTTTAAAAAATACTTCTTTTATTCTTCCTGATAAACTGCCTTTTGTCTAAGATTAATAGGCTTGCAGCCAAATTATTTCAGGATATATCTTCCCGTTCCAGATATTTTTTTAAAGAAAACAGATTCTTGTCATACTGTTTCACATGGTCCATCATCCTGTCATATCGCTTTGCCTCTATCCTGTAGATGACCAAAAGATCTATAACCGTAATCATCACATACAAGACAAGAATAGGACGAATAAGGTCGCCGTAAGGATAGGCCAGTCCCTCCGTCATGATATTCGAATAATATCGCATGATATAAATGCCCGCACCCAAAGCACACACGATCGTCACAGCAAAAAAACTCTCCAGTATCTTCATCGTGAGATAATTCTTCCTGCTGTAACGATGCATTTTTAATTCTTTTTTTCCTGTTTTCGTCTCATATACCGCCAACTTCGTCATCATATGGACTTTAGTCGCATCAATCATATCGGATACCTCTTAATCTTCTTCCCATAGTCTTCCTGCTCGCGACTCAAAGGATGAAGAAATTATATTATTTCCACTCATATATCGCATATTATGGTCTAATCACGCATAACCGTGGATAGAATACCAATGTTAGTATAACATGATTAAACAAAAAATTACAATGCTTATCCCGAAATTATATAAAATATAAAAAGCTGTCATACAGATAAACACCGTTGCTCTTTCCGATGTTCTATCTGTATGACAGCATATGCATGATTCTATAATCCCAGGAACCGAATCCGTATCATCCGTCCTTTCGGGAAATTTCCAACACTTTATATCGTGATATTCCTTCTGCAGCTTCCACTTCCACAACTTCTCCCAGCTTAGCGCCAATCAAAGCCCGGCCCAAAGGGGATTCATTAGAAATCAACCCTTTCAGGATATCAGACTCTGTAGAGCCGACAATACGATATTCCAGTTCTTCATCGAACTCTTCATCGTAAAACTTGACGGTGCTCCCGATGCTGACAGTATCTTTATCAAACGCAGTCTCATCAATCACTTCAGCGTCCCGGATAATCTTCTCCAGTTCTTCAATCTTGGACTCAATGGAACGCTGCTCATCCTTAGCTCATTAATATTCTGAAATCGATGACAAGACGAA
>JAJQDO010000001.1:20512-30418 GCA_021202175.1 Clostridiales bacterium
TCTGGAACGTTGAACATACTTAGATGCTACATATTCTGGATTCTCTGACAAGTCGCCCTGTTCTCTGGCTTCCTTGATCTTCTGGGCGATTTCTTTTCTTCGATTCACCTTCAGATCCTGAAGTTCATCTTCCATCGCCTTCATCCCTTTGCTCGTCAGGATATGTTTCTTACTTTCTACCATAGTTCTCATCTACACCTTTCTGTTGATACACTGATTTAAGACAACATTATAATCCAATTTAAAAGCCTTGTCAATGAGCGGATTATCCGTATTCATGACGATTTTTTCCGTGAACAATAAAGTAGTTTTTCCAGTTCCTCAAATGTCGTCACCTGGTTGATGGCGTCCCGCAGCCTGGAAGCGCCACGCATGCCGGAGGTATACCACCCGGCTTGTTTGCGCATTTCGCGGATACCCGTATACTCATCTTTATAATGGATACAGAGCGCCGCATGGCGAAGGAGCATATCCACGACTTCTTCCTCCTCCGGCCGTTTTGGAATCGGCCGACCCTCCAGTGCCGCTTTGATCTCACGAAAAATCCAGGGATTGCCCCGGCTGCCTCGTCCGACCATGATACCGTCACAACCGGTTGCCTCCCGTATAGCAACAGCGTCTGCCCCACAAAAGATATCTCCGTTTGCTATGACCGGCACAGATACGGCATGGCACACCTCCCGTATCGCTTCCCAATCCGCTTTGCCACTATAAAACTGTTCTCTCGTACGGCCATGCACCGCCAGAGCGTCTGCCCCATTTTCTTCTAATATCCTGGCAAATTTCACGGCATTGCGATGTTCTTTGTCAAATCCCATACGAAACATTACAGTGACTGGCAGGGATACGGCGGATTTTAACTTACGCACAATCTTCCCAGCCAGCTCCGGCTGCAACATGAGGGCAGAACCTTCATGATTATTTACAATCTTTGGAACCGGGCATCCCATGTTAATGTCGATAAAGGCATATCCCCTATCCTCTATCTTATGAGCCATCTGCCCCATCAATTCCGGATCGGATCCAAAAATCTGAACGCCTACCGGTTTCTCCTCTTCCGCGATCTGCATGAGCGGAATCGTATTTTTATTACCATAATATAGTGCCTTGGCACTAATCATCTCCGTCACGGCCGCATCACTTCCCTGTTCCTTGCAGAGAAGACGAAAGGCGATATCCGTGATTCCGGCCATAGGTGCCAGAATTACAGGAAAATCAGCTCCATATATTTTTTTAACGCATTTTTTTGAAATCTATTTCCATTGTACTACGATCATATATTCTATCAGAAGCGCAATCATTCTGATATGCCTGTTTCATCCATGTGATGATCAACAGCTAAGGAGCTGCCGTATAGCGAAAGCTCCTAATTGATAATATACTATTTTAGAACTTCTTCTGCTTGTCATAAATAAGCTGAAGTCCCTTCAGCGTCAGGCTGGCGTCATAATAGTCAATACAATCTGTCGCCTCAGCGATCATTTTCCCCAGACCGCCTGTTGCCACCACCTTAACATTTTCAAAGCCGCTCTCCTCGATGATCTTACGGATAATGTATTCCGTCTGTCCCACATATCCATAGAACAGTCCTGCCTGCATGCTCGTGACGGTTTCCTTCGCCAGAATCGTATCTGGTTTTTTGATCTCAATCTCCGGAAGCTTCGCCGCTTGCTGCCACAGTGCATTGGCGGAAGTACGTATCCCCGGTGAAATCACACAGCCAATAAAGTCACCCTTAGGTGTGATAATGTCATACGTTGTGGCCGTACCAAAATCCACTACGATAACCGGGCCGCCATAAATCTCATATCCCGCCACAGCATCTACGATACGGTCAGCTCCCGTCTCCTTGGGATTGATCGTCTTGATTCGGATGCCCGTTCGGATACCAGCGCCAACGATGATCGGCTTCAAATCAAAATACTTGATGATTGCGCTGGTAAATGAATGCATCACTGCAGGAACGACGGATGCGATAATCACGTCATCCACGTCTTCCTTGGCATATCCTCTGTATCGGATTAACTCAAGAATCAACATCCCATACTCATCCGATGTGCGATTAATCTTTGTTCTTATACGAAAAGTGTCACATAATTTCTTCCCCTGAAATATCCCAAACGTGATATCCGTATTTCCAATATCGATTCCGATTAACATTTTCCTTCTCCCTCCTGCAAAAAGAACACCTTATAATACATTTCGAGACTCTCCAGCAAATCCCTCTTCTCCTGCTGGATCTGCTTGATTTTTAATGCGCTCCCGATCTCATCAAACAAGAAATCATCTTCTTTCGATTCAACGGTCATATGCAGAGTCCCCTGTTCGTCATACTCTAAGCGGAATGTTCCCCCGATTTCTTCCGTATATAGAACGCAGAGAATCTTCAGTTCGTCCTTAACTTCTTTGGGAAGCGAATCAAATTCCGGATTAAAATAAAAAAGCTGCTCGTACCGACTGGCTCCGCAAAGAATCTTTTTCTCTTCAAACATCACTGCCTCCTGTTATCTATATTAAAGCAAACAGTATAGTGTGTCGCTTTCTAATTACATTTACATTATGCGCAGTGCGGAATGTATATAGTTATAGCGAACGACATAAAGTCGTTTACTATAACTAGAAAATGCCACACTGGAATCACTGTGCAACGGACATAGGAATATCAGACATATCCGTAAAACCCCCTGACGGAAACTTCTCCGGTAAATATCTTTTCGATATCCCCTTCGGCCGTCTTCGCGAGAAGCTCACCCCGCTCAGTGATTCCCAACGCTGTCCGGATCAGTTCCTCATCTTTGCGAATAATCTTTACTTCCCGCCCGATATTCACCAGTCTCTCCTCATACTCTTCCTTGAAGGGAGCAAGACTGCGCGATTGCAAAAACTGTTCATAACGTTTTGTATACTCTATAAGAAAATCAGCAAGAAATGCAGCTCTTATCACCTTTTGTCCCGTTTCCCGCCGGATAGACGTGGCCATATACGAGATGTCTTCCGGAAATTCTTTCCGGTTGATATTGACGCCGACGCCGACGATCACATAGGAGATCTCGCTCATCTCCAGTCCCATTTCCGTGAGAATGCCACAGATTTTCTTTCCGTGAAGGACAATGTCATTAGGCCATTTGATCTGACAAGACTCTCCGCTGTGTTTTTCTGCCGCCGCCGCTGCTGCCAATGCCGCCACCAGGGTGATCATCGATGCGCATTCTGCCGGCAGATCTGGTCGAAACAGCATCGTAAAGAAAATATCTTCCCCCTTCGGGGAAACCCAGTTCCTCCCTCTGCGGCCCTTACCCGCCGTCTGATTATCCGCCACAAAAAGGGTTCCGTCCTTCGCTCCCAGCGCCGCCTGGCGTTTGGCCTCCTCATTGGTGGAGTCTATCGACGCGAAATATCGAATCTCCCCCGGCCAGACATTTTCCGGCAAAAAGCTACGGATATCTTTCTCGGTAATAAATTCCGGGCTTTGCAAAAGTCGGTAACCCTTCCGGGTTACCGACTCGATCTCATATCCTTCTTGTTTTAACGCGCCGATATATTTCCACACTGCAGTCCTCGAGACGCCAAGCTGTTCACTGATGTCCTGCCCGGAAACAAAGCCCTGCTGTGCCTTTAGATATTCTAATACTTTTTCTTTCATGGAAATTACCGCCCCAAAGTGGCGACCATCACGGCCTTGATCGTGTGCATCCGGTTTTCCGCCTCGTCAAACACGACGGAATTCTCCGAACGGAACACCTCATCCTCCACCTCACGGATATCAAGTCCCAGCCGGTCTCTCATATCTCTGGCCACACTGGTCTCAAAATCATGATACGACGGCAGGCAATGCATGAACAGGCACTGATCATTACCGGTGTCCGCCATCATCTTTCGCGTGACCTTAAACGGCGTCAAAGCCTTTACCCGCGCGGGATACAGGTCTTCAGACTCACCCATGCTCACCCAGATATCCGTGTAGATCACATCCGAGCCCCTGACGTCCTCTGGATCATGGGAAATATTAATCTGCGCGCCGCTCTTTGTGGCCAGTTCACGGGATACGCGAAGCACCTCCGGATCACATACCGTCTCCTCCGGGCCGACCGCCTTAAAATCCAGTCCCATGATAGCGCTGCCATACATGAGAGCATACATCACATTATCCGACAAATCGCCGACAAAAGTCAGCTGCATCTGATCCAATGGCTTGTCAATATGCTCCTCCATGGTGAGGAAATCCGCCAGCACCTGCGTCGGATGATCCGTGTCGGTAAGACCGTTCCATACCGGAACGCCGGAATACTTAGCCAGTTCTTCCACGATATCCTGTCCGTATCCACGATATTCGATGGCGTCATACATGCGTCCGAACACCTTCGCCGTGTCTTCCAGAGATTCCTTCTTATTCATATGGGAATTCGACAAAAATGTCACGTGAGCTCCTTCATCAACCGCACCTACCTCAAACGAACAGCGGGTCCTCGTAGCAGACTTATCAAAAATCATAACAATGTTCTTACCTTACAACTCTTCTCCCAATTCTCCGCTTTTCTTCTTCGCCTTCAGCTGATGCGCCAGATCCAGCAGATAGCGAATCTCTTCTTTATTAAAATCCAGCAATGTCAAAAAACTACGACCTTTTAAATCCATTGTTCTCATCATCCTCTCTCGTTTTTTCTGCTTCCTATCTTCCGGGCTGTGAATGTCAAAAACATCAGAAAAGCTTCTGCTCCCCTTTTCCTATATTCCCAAGAATCTTATTTAAACTTTTTATCAAATTTATAAACTAATGTCAAGTATCCCTGCATATTTATCAAATATTTTATCAACCATTGTGCTGTCCACGGTGTACTTATCTTATCCTATGACCAAAATGCAGCATCAACCATTTCGTTACATTTCACCCCGTGAATAAAACCTCTCTTTATCTGACCTGATACACAGTTCCCTTACGTCATCAATCGCGAAACTTCACTCTATGAGTAAAACCACTCTTCATCAGAACCCTGCCGCTAATGTGTCACCACATCCGCGATCAGATTATAATCTAACACTTCCTTACAAGTGTCCAACAGCGTCTGGGCTCTCGTGGAGTACGTCTGGCAAAGGGACAGGTCCATGTTCATCTCCTCGCCGGTCGCCAGATTCCAGAGTGTCCCGCTTTCCACCGTGCCATCCTTGCCGATGCCAAAAAGCATATTGTTGTCATCTGTGATAAAGGACCCTTCTCCGATATAAGAAATCTGCGCGATAAAGCCTTCCTCGGCATTCAACAGATCCTGACCGAACACATAAGACTGGGTGACGTCAAGATTCATCAGGTTGGCAATCGTCGGCATGATATCTACCTCGCCACCGACGGTAGTCACCGTCCGCGATTCGTCCAGACCGGGGATATGTATAATAAAAGGTACGTTCAGCATCTCATCGTAATTATATTCCTTTCCCAGAAAATCGCTCATCTTGCTATAGACTGCCGGCGTCTCCATGTTCATCCCCTGATGATCTCCATAAATGACGATCATCGTATTGTCATACATATCGTTGTCCTTCAGATACTGAATCAGATCGGCAATGGCCTCGTCGGTATAGCGCACAGTCTGCAAATACCTGCCAAAGGTACTACCTTCATCTTCTGTCTTAAGGCGCAAGGTTGCCAAAGACTCGTCCAGCTCATAAGGGATGTGATTGGTGAGAGTGATCATGAAACTGAAAAATGGCTGTTGTTTCTCTTTCAGGATGTCCACAGCCTGCCGGAACAATTCCTTATCCGTGAGCCCAAAACCGGATACCTCCGTGACATCCAGTTCCTCCTCGGAATAATAATGCTGGAACCCCTGGTTCTTATAAGCCTCCTCCCGGTTCCAAAAGGTCTTCACATAGCCGTGGAACGCGTAGGCGCCATACCCCTGCGCTCGCAGCAGCCAGGGCAGACCGTTGAAGGTATTATCCACATAAAGACGGTAACATTCCCTCTCATCATTGGGATACAGTCCATTCAGGGCGGCAAATTCCGCGTCGCAGGTATTTCCCACGCCGGTGGTCGAATAAAAATGATTGAAATACAGCGTGTCTTCCTCAAGCAACGCGTTGAGATTCGGCGTCACTTCCTGTCCATTATATTCCGCCCCGATGACAAAATCATTCAGGGACTCGACCTGAATCAGGATGAGATTCATCCCTTCTGCCACACCCGCGTAAGCATCCCCGGAAGACTGGGGTACATTTTCTTCCATGGTCTCCTGAATCTCTTCCACATCGGCCGAACCCCGCTTCAGCTTACCCACTACATTTACCAAAATATCATTGGTGTGATAAGTAAAGAACTCGATATGGTTCACCTTCTGCACCGAGCGCAGGTTCTGTGGATTAAAACCGTAATAAATCCACGCGCATGCCGCCGCCAAAAGCAGCAGGGTATGCACCGCTACATAGAAAATGTACCGCCGAAGCCGCATGGCCTCCAGCGACTCTTTGTTTTTGCGTCGCAGGTTAAACAGATATATCACGAAAGGATAATCCACAAGAGTAAAGACACATCCCGGACTGACCGCAGCGCCGATCACATCTCCATCCCCCGCAATCTGGCCAAGACTGGCAATCTGATAAATCTGATTGACCGAGATATATTTTCCAAAATAGCTGCTGTATGCGGCGTCCGCAAACATCAGCACCGTAATCAGCGTATACAAAATGTAAAATGCCCACTTCCCGGTCCGACCTCTCCCCATGGAACAGATCGCGAACAGCGCGATCAGCAATAATACCGTCAAGATCGGTACCTCATAGACACTCATCATATCCAGGCGGTCCGTCTGCCAGTAATATATAAACATCTTTCCTATTAAAATAGGATAAACAAGCCAGAAAAGTTTTCCACGTTTTGCCAATGAGATGCGCTCCTTTCACGTATATTTTACATGCAATCCAAATATACCGTATCATAGCACATAATTGAAAATATAGTAAAAAAAGTCGTCTCCCAACTCTGTATAACGCCTTGGTAAAATCCCGCCCTGGAAAGAATTCGACCTTTCTGCCGGTCTGTTTTCAAGACACTACACTGGGAGACGACTTTTATTGTTTATATTTTATAGTAAACGACTTTATGTCGTTTACTATAGCATTTATTATCTTAGATACCTCTAACAGTTTTAGAACGTATCCAGCCGTGACAACGCTTCCTGCTGATCATTCTGTCACATCCACATCCTTTGGATCAACAGCAATCTCCTTAATAGAGGAAACCATCCCGGCCAGCCCCTGAATCTCGGACGGCACGATGATCTTCGTCGCCTTTCCGTCTGCGGCCTTGGCAAACGCTTCCAGAGACTTGAGCTTGATGACGGCGTCATCCGCCTCTGCTTCCTTGCTGGCCTTCAGACCATCTGCCGTAGCCTGCTGCACCTTAAGAATCGCCTCTGCCTGCCCTTCTGCCTGGCGAATCGTCGCCTCTTTCTGAGCCTCCGCCTTCAGAATCGCCGCTTCCTTTTCCGCTTCTGCTTCCAGAATCATCGCCTCTTTATGACCTTCCGCAATAAGGACAGAAGACTTCTTCTCGCCTTCCGCACGGAGAATCGACTCACGGCGCTCCCGCTCCGCCTTCATCTGCTTCTCCATCGCGTTCTGAATCTCCTGCGGCGGGATAATATTCTTAAGCTCCACACGGTTCACCTTGATACCCCAAGGATCCGTCGCCTCGTCCAGCGTCGCGCGCATCTTCGTGTTGATCGTCTCGCGGGACGTCAGTGTGGCATCCAACTCCAGGTCACCGATGATATTACGCAGCGTCGTCGCTGTCAGGTTCTCAATAGCCATGATCGGATTATCCACGCCATAAGCATAGAGCTTCGGGTCAGTAATCTGATAATATACTACCGTATCGATGCGCATCGTGACATTATCCTTCGTGATCACCGGCTACGGCGCAAAATCCACCGCCTGCTCCTTGAGCGTGACCTTTTTCGCCACCCGGTCGATAAACGGTGTCTTAAAATGCAGTCCCACAGACCAGGTTCCCTTATAGGCGCCCAGGCGCTCAATCACATATGCGTGAGCCTGCGGAACAATCCGTACGCAGGATAACACCACATAAATCACTAAAATTACAATGATAATCATAAAAATCATACCAATCATATTTCGTTTCCTCCTGGTTATATAACTAACCTAACTAACCGTAAAATACCAGCGAAATCCATACAGTCACAAGCAAGATATCGTGTTCCAATTGCCACTGCACACCTTATCGTCATTCCCAGTATTCCATCCACCTTTGCTGGATATTCCATACACCAATTTGTACGATATATCCTATAAAAGATTCCATCGATCTCATGCTGGATATCACTCACCTGTTTCCGCTACTCATTTCATGCCAGATATCATTCACCAGATTCCGGCTCTACCATCAGCTTCACACCGGATATCTCTCTCACAACTACTTTAGTATCTTTTTCCAGAATGTCATCGTCCGACAGACTTCTCGCCGTCCACACCTGACCTTTTATCTTGACCTGTCCTTCTGCCTGCAGGTTGTTAATCGTCTGCGTCACGATGCACGTACACCCAATCAGACTGTCCGCATTCGTCTTCACCGTCCTGTTATTGACATACTTCATGGCCAGCGGCCTTGTAAGAACAAGCAAAACCACAGACACCACAACAAAGACAGCGACCTGCACCCACAGCGCCATTCGCAGCCATGCTGCGACCGTGCCCACCAGGGTGCCTCCGGCAAACCACACTGTCGTCAGCCCCATCGTCAAAATCTCAATGACGAGAAACGCTGCCGCAGCAATCAACCAGTACAAAACAGTCATCTTCATCCCTCCCCGCTGTCCATACTGTCCGAACCGCCATGTATTTTAATACCGTTTCCAATCGATTTTCATCGTGTCGACAGAATCATTGTATCTTACCGAAATCTATAAGTAAACAGATTTCTGGTTATTTAACATAAATTTAATATAAAATTAGGAATTTGAATGCTCTTTTTTACAGGGATAAAACCAAGGAAAAATATCTACTTATACTATAGCCTCAATAATGACTCTATCTCCAATCACAACATCTTGCACACCTATCTTTTTCTTTTTATTGAAGTTAAAGCTAAGCATGTAGCCTTTTTTCAGATGAAAATAATCCAAATATCCCACCAATTGTTCCTCGCCCCTCTCATTATAGGCATTCCCTCTCCATATTTTCGTCTCAATTACATACTGTTCCCCTTGATAATCTATGACTAAATCTGTCCGTTCACGGTTGCGCGTTTCGACTTCCACATAACAATTCCCCACTCCATTGATGATAGGCTTCAGATACAACATAAAATACTGTCTGCCAACCTCTTCCAGGAATGCCTCATCCTGTTCTCCGTACAAATCGTGAAAACTTTCCACAAAACATTCCAACACCCGGCGGACATTCAAATGCCCTCCTATGAAAAACTGACTCTTATCCAACAATCCCACATCATACATTTTATTTGTCTCATATTCCTCCGATATGAACAAGTTATAAAGCACAGTTTCAAAAATGCGGTTAAAAATGACAGCTGTCCCGTTTTCATTCCGAATGAAGCCAAACATGGCTGCAATCTCAATATAATCATTCATCGGCGTATACGCTATCGGCTTGCCAGTAAAGAGCAAATCATATATAACATTCCGCAGCTTTGGATAATCATTCAATTTCCCTTTAAGCGATAAAAAAAGCGCATTAGAATCATTCACCAGAACTTTTTCCGCCGCTTGAAAGCCTCTGATTTTATCTGCTTGTAATGATTTATATACTCTTTCCGTCATATCTGTTAACACTCCTTTTTATTATATACCATCCTATTTCCTTGGCATGACATAATTTATAGCGCAATTTATTTTCCATAATTTGTGATTATTTACAGTTGATTATAATTTCAAT
>JAJQDO010000009.1 GCA_021202175.1 Clostridiales bacterium
CCGCTTCCCACCCGCACCACGACTCCCAGATAAACCTCCCCGCCTGTTCTTGTCAGTATATCCTTATATATGTTCTTTTTTTCCATGAAAATCCCTCCCAATACTAAGGAACTGTTAAAGAGTTAATTCTTAACAGTTCCTAATGCAGTATATGCAAAAGAGAGAGAGAATAGAACTTTGAATGGAAACGCTCAATATGCAAAAAATGCTGTCAGAATCCTGCAAAGGGAATCGTAATCTGATGCCGCCATCGTCTCTCTGGCCGAATGCATCGCCCACATAGGCGCGCCGATATCACAACCGGTCATCGGGATATGCGCTCCAATCATCGAACCGATGGTCTTCCCGCCCCGGATCGTATTGCGATCGTTGATCGTCTGCAGCATGATATCATACTTTTCTGCCAGACCCAGCAAAATCGCCTGCATCCTTATATCGGAAGCATACTTGAACGTTCCGCTTCCCTTGATCGCGGCGCCCTGCCCCAGATAGGCGCGGGTCGTCGGATCACAGCGATCTGGATAATTCGGATGAGCGCCCTGGGCACCATCAACAGACAGATAAAAGCTGTCAGCCATCGAGGCGCGGAAAATCTCTTCCTGGCAGTCCATGGCCCGGAAAATCCCCCGCAGGATTTCCTCCAGCAACTCCGAATCCGCTCCGGATCTGGTCATACTGCCCACTTCCTCATGATTAAATAATCCGATAAAATTAATCCCGTTCGTCCGCTCTCCCTCAACAAGAGATTCCAAAAGCGCGCTGACCGATACCAGGTTATCCAGTCTGGGACTGGATATCAGTTCGTTAGATAATCCGACCAGCTGCGGTTCATCGTAGTTATAAAGATTCAGATCATAGTTCAGAATCTCGGAGTCATCCACATCCAGTTCCCCGGCAAGGAAATGCGCAAACGCTCCCGGCGCCCAGGATGCTCCGGCCAGTCCTGTTACCGGCATCAATTCTTTCTGCCGGTCGATCTTCCATCCATTGTTCGCTTCCCGGTTCATATGGATGGCAAGACCGGGGATGATGGCTACCGGTCTTTCGCTGTCATACAGCCTCGATTCCGGCCGAAACACATCCTCTCCCTTTAACATGATCGTTCCCGCCAGGCCCAGAGGCCGGTCAAACCAGGTATGATCCTTAATCCCACCGTACACCTCCGCATTTAACAGGGAACTCTCCATGCTTTTCCACTCCGGGCGGCTCTTCACCTTAAAACAGGGCTGATCCACATGGGCAAACCCCATACGCACTGACTGCAGATACGCCGATTTTCTACCCATGGTAAATGCAAAAAGCACATCGGGAAATGGAGAAATATAATAGCGCCCTTCTAATTTCGGGCAGAACATCTTATCATAATAGAGTTCCTCGAATCCTTCCTTTTTTAAATATTTTTTTGCAAAAGCGACGACCTTTTCCGGAGCCGTCCCCTGTCTTAAACATTCAAATAATGTATCCATGTTCTTCTTCCTTTTCAAATGTAAATTCTTATGATATGATGAACCCAGTATAACAATCCCACAGGAGGTTCTTTATGATTTCCCTTTCCATTATCGATATTAAAAACTTCATGGCGCATTTACTTTCCAAAGATACCTTCGACCGATTTTATCTGGTAGAGGCATCCATCAAGAAAGAGATCTCCTATCATATCGACGGTCATCTCAATATGGACTTTTTTGACACAGGCGAAGGTGATAAACCAGATCGTTCTTACTGTCTCTGGAAGGATACCCGGCCGCTGGTCTATGCCATCCTTAAAGGGAAACGGCTTCCACTCGGCTGTAAGATCGTGCTGGGTCTTCCAAAGGCAACGGTCGCCTTTCTTATTAAAGAAAGCCAGGGCTCCTTCCGGGAAGAGGATATTGACGGAATCTACCTGAACATCCTCTATGACCCAACCAGCCTGACCCTCACCACCGGAATCTCTTACCGGACGTTCTCTCTGGATAAATCGCTCGAACAAAACGTAGACGACCACATCAAAAAATATCTCAAAAGCAGAGGAATCTGCTAAAGGGGCTATAAGCAAACAAAGAGGAGAAATTTGAATGTATTTCTCCTCTTTCGATTTTTAATGTGAATCTTTCTATCCCCATACGATATGAAAACCTCACAGGCCTTTTCCATCGAGGCATCGTCATCACATACGATGTTTCATTGCTACTGTGTCAAAACTTCATAAGCCTTAATAAGCTGCGTATCCTGCTCTTCGTCTTCTAAGGCTGCCGCCCATTCCTCATCATCCATCTCTACGGTAATATCCGGCTCAATGCCGACGCCGTGAATGTTATTGCCATCAGGCGTATAATATTTGGATGCCGTCATCTTGATGGCAGAGCCATCACTCAACGGTATGATGTTTTGAACAATGCCCTTGCCATACGTCGTCTCACCGACGATGGTCGCGACGCCATAATCCTTCAGACAGCCCGTCATGATCTCTGACGCGCTGGCGGAATTCTCATTGACAAGAACTACCATCGGAATCGTCACTTCCGCGTCGGAATCACTGTTATACTCTGTCCGGTTTCCATTTTTATTCTCCGTGTATACGATCAGGTCTCCCTCAGGGATAATGCGGGAAACCATACTAAGGCAGGTAGTGAGCAATCCGCCTCCGTTATCACGCAAATCGATGATCAGGCTCGTCATGCCCTGTTCCGTAAGATCAGTCACAGCTTCGTCAAATTGATCCGCCGTGTTCTCAATAAACTGGGATACGGAGATGTATCCAATCTGGTCCTCTTTCATCACCCATTCAACGGATTCCGCTTCAATCTCTGCCTTCTCTACAGTGATGTCCATCGTCTCACCGTCCCTGAGAATCGTAAGCACGACCGGTTCTTCATTCTCCCGGATGGCATTCACCGTCTCCTGCAGGGTCAGCCCGGAAGTATCTACCCCGTCGACAGCTATGATCATATCGTCTACCTGAACTCCGGCATTATACGCCGGATCACCCCTGTTGACCGCTTCTATGACCGCATAACCTGTATCCGCGTCTTCCCGCACCGTCACACCGATACCCCAGTACTCACCGGAATCATCTTCCGTCAGCTGCTCATACTCCTCCTTCGTATAATAGGCAGCGTAATCATCATCCAAACCGTCCATAAACCCGGCATAAATACTTTCCTCCAATGCATCGCTGTCAATATCGTTCAAAAAATAATTACTGACATATGCCTCCATCAGGAGAAGCTTCTGCATGACCTTCAGATTATTGATACCGGCGCCGGAACTTAAACGAAGCAGAAAAAGCTGGCCTCCGATAAATCCAATCAAGGCGACAAGAACGTAAATGAATATCCTTCCCAGGCACGAACATCCTCTGCGGGACCTTCTCTTTTTAGGATCCTCACCCGTTTCCTGTTCCTCTTTCCCACGGTCACTCGTTCCCGTTTCCTGTCCTGGCTCGACTTTCGGTTCCGACAGTTCTCCGGTGTTGCGTTGATCTTCTAATTCAAATTCTTCTATATTCATCCTAATATTCGATGCTTTCCATATATTTCATGTATTTAACGACCATCAGGGCAATCTTAAAGGTGATGGCATCCTCAAATACCCTAAGATCGAGATTCGTACTCTTTTGCAGTTTATCCAGACGATAAACCAGCGTATTCCTGTGGATATAAAGCTGCCTGGAGGTCTCAGAGACATTAAGATTATTCTCGAAAAACTTATTGATCGTCATCAATGTCTCTTCATCAAATTCGTCAGGGGAACGTCCCTCAAAAATCTCCTTGATGAACATCTTGCATAATGGCAGCGGCAGCTGATAAATCAAGCGGCCGATCCCCAGGCGGTTATAAGCGACAACGTTGCTCTCCGGATAGAAAATCTTACCCACGTCCATGGCCATCTTCGCTTCCTTATAGGACCGGGAAACTTCTTTAATCTCTCCGACAATCGTGCCGTAGGCAACATGAACCTTGGTCATCGCCTCCGTGTTGAGCACATCCACGATCACCTCAGCCGTCTTATGAAGTTCTTCATATCCCTCTCCTGCCTTCACTTCTTTGACAAGAATAATATTCTTCTCGTCGACTACCGTGATGAAATCCCGTGTTTTCGTTGAGAAAATGCTGCGCACCGTCTCAAAAACATTATTATCTTTATCGTTCTGGGTCTCGATAATAAATACAGACCGTTTCACATCCGTATCTATATGAAGTTTCTTCGCGCGGTTATAAATGTCAACCAGCAACAAATTATCCAACAAAAGATTCTTAATGAAATTATCCTTATCAAATCGTTCCTTATAAGCAACCAGAAGATTCTGAATCTGGAAAGAAGCCAGCTTCCCGATCATATAGACGTCATCCGTCTCGCCCTTCACGAGGATGATATATTCTAACTGATTGTCGTCAAACACCTTAAAAAACTGGTATCCCTGCAGCATCTGGCTCTCCGCCAGCGACTCGGCGAAAACAAGGACCGCCTCCTTATATTCTTCCACTGCATCTAACGTAGAGGCAAGTGGCTTGCCTTCTGTATCCATCACGCATAAATCAATTCTGGTTATAGCCTTAATCCCATCAATCGTATCCTGTAAAATCTGATTCGAAATCATAATATCACTCCTGTTCTTTTCTCTCCAAACACTATCTGTTTCATTTGTGAAAAAAATTATATGATCTGCATTTATTTTAATATAAATGGCAGAAAAAAAAAAGAGGAAAATGCATAAAAATATACAATTTCTTCTTCTTTTTTATGGCATAAAGCCATGATAATGCATATTCTCTGTAACATTTTAGTCATCTTTTAAATTGTTGTCAATATTGTTACTGTCATTTTCTCACAAAATATCTATATTGTAATCTTCAGAAT
>JAJQDO010000117.1 GCA_021202175.1 Clostridiales bacterium
ATACTGGGATGGAAAGACCACCAGCCAGCTCGCGACTTCCTATATGAGCCAGGAAGCGCTTGACTGCCAGGCGGGCGGCGTTTTCACCGTTGGTAACTATTACTTTGGTGGAATCGGACATGTTTGTGTCGACTATGGCAAAGTCCTCAAAAAAGGTTTTAAGGGCGTTATTGCTGAAGTTGTGGAAGCGATGGGTAAGCTTGACAGAAACGATCCGGAATTCCTGCAGAAGAGAACCTTCTATGAGGCAGTGATCATTTCTTACAATGCAGCGATTAATTTTGCCAAGAGATACAGCAAGAAGGCAGCAGAGATGGCAGCTGCCTGCACGGATCCGGTAAGAAAAGCAGAACTTCTTCAGATTTCCAAGAACTGTGACCGTGTTCCGGAAAATGGAGCGACAAATTTCTATGAAGCTTGCCAGTCCTTCTGGTTTGTTCAGGCATTAGTTCAGATCGAGGCAAATGGACATTCTATCTCCCCAGGACGTTTCGACACGTATATGTGGCCGTATCTGGAAGCAGATAAGAACATTTCCAAAGAGTTCGCGCAGGAACTGATCGACTGTATCTTCGTATTATTGAACCATGTAAATAAGACCCGTGACGACGTTTCCGATCAGGCTTTCGCAGGCTATGCCGTATTCCAGAACTTTGGCGTGGGCGGACAGACGGAAGATGGTCTGGATTCCACGAACCCGGTTTCTTACATGTGTATGGATGCTGCAGCGCACGTCAGGCTGCCAGCGCCTTCGTTCTCTGTTCGTATTCATAACCAGACACCGGATGAATTCTTATTGAGAGCTTGTGAGCTGTCCAGACTGGGTATGGGAGTTCCCGCATTCTATAATGACGAGGCGATTATCCCGGCTCTTTGTAACAGAGGACTTTCCCTGGCTGACGCCCGCAGCTACTGTATCATCGGCTGCGCAGAGCCACAGTGCCCGCATAAGACAGAAGGATGGCATGACGCTGCATTCTTCAACGTAGCGAAGGTATTTGATATTGCGATTCATGGTGGAAAGAACCGTGATGGCAAACAGTTAGGCCCGGTTACCAAACCGATGCCGGAATGGACATCGATGGATGATGTTTATGGAAATCTGGAAACCCAGATGAAGTATTTCGTTGAGAAGCTGGTTGAATCGGATAATGCGGTTGATATCGCACACAGAGAGCGTGCTCCGCTGCCATTTATGTCCGCATTGGTTGACGATTGTATCGGCAGAGGCAAAACCGTTATGGAAGGCGGCGCAATCTACAACTTTACCGGACCACAGGCTTTCGGTAATGTAGATACGGGTGACGCAATTTACGCGATCCAGAAACACGTATTTGAAGACAAGGATCTTACCATGCAGCAGATTTACGAAGCGATGGAGAATAACTTCGGTGCGGAGCTTGGCGCAGGCTGCTACGATGGACCTTATGTAAAGATGAGCTGCGCTACCTGCGCAGAACCGGCAGCGCCGGCGATAGAAGAGACGAAGGAAGACGACATGGAAGCCATCATCAATGCAGTGGTTCGTAAGATTCTGGCAGAAAAAGGCGCATCCGTTGATTTGACGAACGTTGGTGTTAAGACGGCAAATCATGCTGTTTGCGACAGCAAGAGAGCAGAGTATGACCGTATCCGTAACATCTTAGACGCAACACCTTGCTTTGGTAACGACATTGACGAAGTAGATATGTGCGCGCGTAAGGCGACACAGATTTATTCTCATGAAGTAGAGAAATATAAAAACCCACGTGGCGGACAGTATCAGGCTGGATGTTATCCGGTATCCGCGAACGTATTGTTTGGCAAAGATGTACAGGCTCTTCCGGATGGACGTTACAGCAACGCGCCTCTGGCAGACGGCGTTTCCCCACGTCAGGGTCATGACGTGAAGGGACCGACAGCGGCTGGAAACTCTGTAGCAAAACTGGATCAGTTAAATGTATCCAATGGTACTTTGTATAATCAGAAATTCTTACCTTCCGCAGTTGCCGGTGATCAGGGCCTGATGAACTTTGCGGCGGTTGTTCGTAATTACTTCGACAAGAAGGGTATGCATGTACAGTTCAATGTTATCGACAGAGAGACACTTCTTGACGCACAGGCACATCCGGAGAACTACAAAGACCTGGTTGTTCGTGTGGCTGGTTACTCCGCACACTGGACCGTCCTCGCAAAAGAAGTACAGGATGACATCATTGCGCGTACTGAGCAAACCTTCTAGTATTTGAATGATTTCGCAGGCGAATTATTGATTCGATAGAGACATTCATGAGGTTCGTTTTGGAAAAATGTTGTCTCAGAAAATATCATCTCAATGATTCGCTGCCTGATGAGCATTCACAAAAATGATAATGACTGGAGGAAGTGCCCATGGAAATGATGGAGCCATACAGTGACGTGACGGTAAAAGGCCTTGTGTTTAATATTCAGAGATTTTCCGTAAACGATGGGCCGGGTGTGAGAACCATCGTGTTCTTAAATGGTTGTCCTTTGCGATGTAAATGGTGCTGTAATCCAGAATCCCAGCAGCTGAAGCCCGTGGTGATGTTTAAGGCGCAAAACTGTGTGGGATGTGGGAACTGCGAGGTTGTTTGTCCAACAGGTGCTTCTGATTTGAATTTTCCAGGCAAGATTGACCACTCGAAATGTATCGCCTGTGGGAAATGCGTCGATGTGTGTTATCACAGGGCATTGGAAATGTCCGGGAAAGAGATGACGGTAGAGGAACTGATGATCGAGTTGTATCAGGACCGTGTGGTTTACAGGAGATCTGAAGGCGGCATCACCGTTTCCGGGGGAGAGGCCTTTGTACAGCACGAGTTCCTTCTGGAACTGCTGAAGACTTGCAAATCTCTTGGGTGGCACACAGCAATCGAGACGACTGGCTATGCTTCCCAGGAAGTGATCGCTGAGATCCTTCCTTACCTTGATCTCGTTATGATGGATATCAAACACATTGACCCGGAAGTCCATAAAAAGTTTACCGGCCTGCGCAATGACAAGATTCTGGAGAATGCCCTGTTTATCGCGCAGCATGCAAAGAAGATGATCATTCGTGTGCCGGTTATTCCAGGATTTAATGCCGATCCGGCGGTCATCGCGGGTATCGCAAAGTTTACCACATATCTTGATAATGTAAAGGAACTGCACCTTTTACCGTATCATGATCTCGGTTCGAACAAATACGCGATGATGGGGAAGGATTATGAGATGGCAGGAGTCCAGAAGCCGGAAGAAAGCTTGATGGAAAAATTAAAAGCAATTGTTGAAAAAGAAGGCCTGCTCTGTAAGATAGGAGGTTGATCATGGCATATGACTATTTATTAACCTCGGAATCCGTGACAGAAGGACACCCGGATAAGCTATGTGACCGGATATCGGATGCTTTGCTGGATGCTTATTTATCGCAGGACCCTCATTCTCATGTTGCTTTGGAGACGATGGTCTCCAAAGATGCCATTATGATCGCGGGAGAGGTATCTTCTCTGGCAACGGTCGATGTGGTGGAAACAGCGCGAGAGACGATTCTGGAAACGGGCTATGACAGCATGGAAAAAGGCCTGGATGGAAAACGGTGCCTGATTCTTACCAATATTGGAATGCAGTCACCAGATATCGCCCAGGGAGTCAATCAGGCAGATGGTCTGATCGGCGCGGGCGATCAGGGGATCATGTTCGGATATGCCTGCGATGAGACAGAAGAATATATGCCGCTGTCAATTTCCCTGGCACACAGATTGGCCCAGAGGCTGACGGCTGTGAGAAAAGAAGGGATTCTTCCCTATCTGTATCCTGACGGAAAGTCTCAGGTGACGGTGGCTTACAGTGAAGATGGCAGGATTGCCGGAATCAAGGATGTCGTGATATCCGCGCAACACAGTGCCGCGGTATCTATCACACAGCTTCGGGAAGACATCAAAACACAGGTGATTGGTGCGGTCATCAAGGAAGAAGATATGCTTCCAGATATTGCAATCCATATCAATCCCACAGGCCGGTTCGTTGTCGGCGGCCCGGCGGGAGATAGTGGCCTTACCGGCCGCAAGATTATCGTAGATACGTATGGCGGGATCGCCCGCCACGGCGGCGGAGCCTTTTCCGGGAAAGACCCGACGAAGGTAGATCGTTCCGCGGCATACGTGGCCAGATACGCTGCAAAAAATATTGTGGCTTCCGGGCTTTGCAGTAAATGTGAAATCAATCTTGCCTACGCGATTGGAGTGCCGCAGCCGGTATCCGTTAAGATTGATACTTTTGGAACCGAAGAGGTCCCAAAAAAGATGATAGAGCAAATTGTAAAAGAAGTTTTTGACTTTAGCGTGGCGGGGATTATCAGGAATCTCTCTCTCACTTCGGTTTCCTATAAACCAACCGCTGCCTATGGTCATTTCGGAAGATTGGATCTGGATCTCCCCTGGGAGAAAACAGACAAGGTTACCGAACTTCAAGATAAGGCCGTCGGAGCCATGGCAGAGTTCATCTGCCGAAATCAGACATATTCCTGCTAAGAAAGATTCCAGAGCACTTCTACGGACAGGAATACAACAAGGGGGTTTGTCCAGAGTTCCCCGACAAAAACATTAAAAATACAGGGATCATTCAGGTGAACGCAATAAATAATCGGTCTCAACACTCTCACAATACGGTTGTTTTACGAAAAACCTGATCCACATACAGGGAACGTCGAATGATTTGACGTTCCCTTTTTCCGTAGTTAAAAAATCGGTTTAGCAGATGGCTGTCCAGAGAAATCTCCTGCCATAAGACCCGAATGTTATGTAAAAACGTTCTGCCAGAGATGTACACATAAGTGATCGAAGTACAAAATGGGATTTGAT
>JAJQDO010000173.1 GCA_021202175.1 Clostridiales bacterium
TGAACAAGGAAGAGACCGTCGAACGTAAGTCTGACGCCCTTGAGAAGAAGGAACAGTCGCTTGCTCATAAAGAGAGTTCACTGGAAAAGCAAAGAGCTAAGGTTGAGGAATTACATGCGAAGCGTCTGCAGGAACTGGAAAGAATTTCAGGTTTAACCTCTGAACAAGCAAAAGACTATCTGCTTAAAACTGTCGAAGATGATGTAAAACGAGACATGGCTGTTATGGTGAAGGAGATGGAAACCAGAGCCAAAGAAGATTCAGCCAAGAAGGCCAAGGATATTGTCGTCACAGCGATTCAAAAGTGTGCGGCAGATCACGTGGCGGAAACAACAATTTCTTTAGTTCAGCTGCCGAACGATGAGATGAAGGGCAGGATTATCGGTCGGGAAGGCCGTAATATCCGAACCCTTGAGACATTGACGGGCGTTGATTTAATTATTGATGACACTCCGGAAGCGGTCGTATTATCAAGCTTTGATCCTGTCAGAAGAGAAGTTGCCAGAATCGCTCTTGAGAAACTGATCGTGGATGGAAGGATTCACCCAGCAAGAATTGAAGAGATGGTGGAGAAGGCGCAGAATGAGGTGGAACAGACTATGCGCGAGGAAGGCGAGGCAGCCGTCCTTGAGGTAGGTGTCCACGGAATCCGCCCTGAGTTGGTTCGTTTACTTGGTAAGATGAAATATCGGACAAGTTACGGTCAGAATGCTCTGAAACATTCCATCGAGGTAGCCCAGTTATCCGGACTGCTTGCTGGAGAGATTGGGGAAGATGTACGTTTGGCAAAAAGAGCCGGCTTGCTACATGATATCGGTAAGGCCGTAGATCATGAGATGGAAGGCTCTCATATTTCAATTGGTGTGGACTTATGTAAGAGATATAAAGAGTCTCAAGTCGTAATAAACGCTGTGGAATCTCATCACGGGGATGTGGAACCGACCAGTTTGATTGCCTGTCTTGTGCAGGCTGCAGATACTATTTCGGCTGCAAGACCTGGTGCCAGACATGAAACATTGGAAACGTATACGACGAGATTGAAACAGTTAGAAGAAATAGCTGATGCCTTTAAAGGTGTTGATAAGACTTTTGCCATTCAGGCCGGTAGAGAAATTCGAGTAATGGTAGTTCCTGAACAGGTAAGTGACACGGATATGGTTCTCCTGGCCAGAGATATTTCCAAGGCGATCGAGACAGAGCTTGATTATCCTGGACAGATTAAGATTAACGTTATCCGTGAATCCAGATCCGTCGCTTATGCGAAGTGACGATCAATCACACCAGATGGCGACGAAGCATTCGTCAAAGAGAAAAGATCGAAGAGCCTTGCTGCTGATTTATTCAGCGCAGGGCTCTTTTTTTCCAGCTCTTTTTTCTATCTAAAAATGCATTTATTGCGAGCCTGATGGTTCAACATCCTATTCCATTTCGCCAAGACAGTTCAATATCCCATTACGTTTCGCCAAGACAGCTCCGTATCCTGTTCAGCTTTGCCAAAATTGCGTAGTGGTTCCTGTTGGGTTTTTAGTCATCAAAGGGATTCTTGCGAAATATAATAGTATTAGGCCCAAAAGACAGCAAAACGGCAGCGGAATGGAGGATGAAAATGTACTATACGATTGAGGGAAAACGGTTTCTTTGTATCCTTTATATGTTGGGACTCCTTGTAGGAACAGTATTTATCAATATGTCGATTCGAATGGGGCTTTTTCATTCTTCCGATTTTCTGGGCTATATCGAATACATAGAAACCTTGAGCAGTCTGGACACCAGCGCGTTTTTTTCTTACGTATGCCTGATTCGATTTCGGCAGCTATTGATATTTTTTGTTTGTCTATATTTATTTTCCCCTTATATTGTGTTTTGTATCCTGGACTTTCTCCTCTCGGTACTCCTGGGGTTTTTTATCTCGACGCTTGTAATCCGATATGGGTGGATGGGCATGATCGAAGGGATAGGATTTCTGCTTCCTCATTATATTTTTTACGGACTCTTGCTCTGTATGATTTACATTTACCTGTTCCGGAAATCCCCCATGTCACATTTTTATGCGTTTTCTTTTAACAGACATGGATTCCCAGGGAAAAATGGAAGGCTTTTGGAGAACAAAGTGATTGTCGTCGTTTTCTGCTTGTTGTGTTTTGCGGCCGGATGTTATACAGAGGCCTTTATCAATCCAGAGATAGTAAGATTTTTTGTCAGGATGGTGAAAACAAAAATCCAACTTGACATTTTATAACGATATGAAGATAATAGATATATCCCTATAGATTCAAGGAGGATGAATGGATGAAACAGTGTATGGATGCGGATAATCTGCATCGCAGACTTAAAAAAATAATCGGTCAGGTACAGGCCATTGACCGGATGGTAGACGAAGATATTCCCTGTGAAGATATTCTTTCCCAGATTAATGCGGCTAAGTCCGCTTTACATGGATGTGGTAAGGTTGTCCTTGAGGGACACATTCAGCATTGCGTGCGTGATGGAATTGAACATGGAGATGCGGATAAGACGATTGCTGATTTTACAAAGGCTGTGGAACGTTTTGCCAATATGAGTTAACAATGTAGAGAAAGTTATACATATTTCATTCAGAAATGTTGTTATGTGAGCCATGTTATATTCAGCAAAGTTAAATTTAAAATGATACATAATGTTATATCAGGAAACCAAAATTGTATGATCCGCCAAACAAAAACAGCACCACCGGTTAATCCGATGGTGCTTCATTATCGGGGCAACAGGATTTGAACCTGCGACCTCACGGCCCCCAGCCGTGCGCGCTACCAAGCTACGCCATACCCCGTTGATGCCTCACTTAGGCATTATACACCATTTTGAAGATTTTGGAACCCCTTTTTTTAATTTTGATAAAAAATTTTCTATTTAGGGTGTTCCTATGGTATAATAAGATTGTGTTTCTGTAAAATAAAAAATGATTAAAACGAAACGAATGGCAGTAATGTTGGAACGTGTCATGTTTCCATAAAAGCGAAAATGACGAAAAAAAGAGACGAAAGGGAGCGAGATGGGAGCGAAAGACAAAAACAGCGGGAAGCACGAGACGCACGGTGCAAAAGCTGACGTAGCGAATCGTGCGGCAAATGAATTGAAACTATGGTTATTTTGTGCCTTGGTCGGTGGATTTGCCGGGCTGATCATATGGGTATTTTTGAAATTGATGTCGTTGGGCATGGAGTTTTTCTGGGAGTGGCTACCGTCAAGGATGGACATGCCCTTTTATACTCTGGCCGTGTGCACGGTCGGTGGGCTCGTGATCGGTCTGGTACGGAAATGGACCGGAGATTATCCGGAGGAATTGTCAACGGTATTTGGGAAGCTGAGAAGAGACGGGACCTATGAATACCGGAATATGCCGGCACTTCTTCTCACGGCGCTCTTGCCGCTGATCATCGGGAGCAGCATCGGTCCGGAAGCAGGCATGACGGGAATCATAGTTGGTCTATGTTGCTGGGCTGGAGATAATCTGAAGTTTGCCCGCCAGCATTCGAAAGAATATTCTCGGATTGGGATGGCGGTAACCTTGAGTGTTCTTTTTCATTCTCCACTGTTTGGTATCTTTTCAGTGGAAGAGAACGGTGAGTTGGGTGACGATGATGCCTTTTCTTTATCTTTGTCCTCGAAATTATTGATTTATGGTCTCGCCATTGCCGCGGCCATGGGAATATACCTGCTTTTGTCGGCCCTGTTTGGCGCGGGTATGGGAGGATTCCCTTCCTTTACGGCGCCGGAAGCGGGGTATAGAGATTATCTGATGATGGTGGTCTATATCCTGGCAGGATGTCTTCTGGCAAAGTTTTACGATATCACCCATCACATGACCGGTGTGGCAGCCGGAAAGGTTCCAAACGTCTTAAAGGAGACGCTGGGTGGTCTTTGCATGGGTCTTGTCGCTACTTTTGTACCGATGATGATGTTTTCCGGCGAAGAAGAGATGGGCGAGCTAATGACAGACTACGTGGAATATCTGCCCCTCTTTCTGATCGGGGTGGCATTTTTGAAGGTTCTCATCACCAATGTATGTATTCAGAGCGGATTGAAGGGAGGGCATTTCTTTCCGGTTATCTTTGCCGGCGTCTGCCTGGGTTACGGGTTGGCGATGTTTGTTTTTCCGGCCGGGGGACATGAGGTCTTTGGCGCGGCGGTTGTGACAGCGGCGCTTCTTGGCGGTATCATGAAAAAACCGTTAGCCGTAAGTGTGCTGCTCTTTTTGTGTTTTCCGGTGCGGATGTTTGTCTGGATTTTCCTGGCGGCAGCGATCGGAGCGAAGTTGATCGGGAAAGGAGATGCCGAGAGAAATGGACAGGGAAATGCCGAGTAAAATGGACAGGGAAATGTTAAGATAATTGGAGAAAACAATACTGAGGAAAAATAATGTATCAGTTTTTTATTAAACCGGAAAATATACAGAAAAATGATATATGCATCACCGAGAAACAGGACGTGAATCATATCCGCAACGTCTTGCGGATGCGGATGGGAGAAAAAATCTCCTTATGCTGTGAAGAGAATGCCCATGAGTATATCTGCTCAATCACGGCTTTAGAGCCAGATCATATCCGTGCCGCCATAGAAGATATCAATGGAGCGTCACGGGAGCTCCCGGTTTCTATCACCTTGTTTCAGGGACTGCCAAAAGGAGATAAGATGGAATTGGTCATCCAGAAGGCGGTGGAACTGGGCGCGGCGAGAATCGTGCAGATGGCTTCCAAAAGCTCCGTGGTGAGATTGGAGGCCAACAAGGCAGCGAAGAAGGTTCAGAGCTCGAAAGAGATAGCCAAG
>JAJQDO010000040.1 GCA_021202175.1 Clostridiales bacterium
CCATGGCCATTTTGCCATCTACGCTGTTGGGACTCCTTCCTGTGGGATGCATTCGGTATATGAATGGGAGTTTAAATGCGGACACTTTTATCTGTGTAGTTGTTTTATCCTTCGGAGTTATGCAGCCTCTTGTTACAGCGGCTTCCTACATGGACGACATTACGCAAATGAATACCATCGTCGGGGAGGTATCCGATATTCTGGAACAGGAGGACATGAACAGACCGACTGTTGCAAAAGAGCAGCCGCGTGATAATTCTATAGAACTGAAAGATGTTCATTTTTCTTATAAAGACAAGGAAGTGCTTCACGGCATTTCCATTAAAATCAATCCCAATACAGTGAATGCACTGGTTGGGCCGTCCGGCAGTGGAAAGTCCACGATTGCCCGATTGGTAGCATCACTCTGGGATGTGGACAGCGGCAGCATTATGCTGGGCGGTGTGTGCCTAAAAGGTCTTCCTTTGAATGTGTGTGCAGATTGCATTGCCTATGTTTCTCAGGAGAATTATCTGTTCGACCTGTCTGTCATGGATAATATCCGAATGGGCAAAAAAGGCGCAGCGGATGAGGAAGTCATCGAGGCGGCGAAAAAGTGCGGATGCCACGATTTTATCATGAGCCTTGAGGACGGTTATCAGACTGTCTGCGGCTCCTCCGGCGGACATCTTTCGGGCGGCGAACGCCAGCGGATCGCCATTGCCAGAGCCATGCTGAAGGATGCTCCGATTGTGATTCTCGACGAAGCAACATCCTATACCGACCCGGAAAATGAGGCTGTGATCCAGAGTGCATTGGCAAGCCTGATTCGTGGAAAGACCCTTCTTGTGATCGCACATCGGCTTTCTACTATCACGGATGCCGACAATATCATTGTGGTAAACGGCGGCAATATTGAAGCCCAGGGAACGCACTCGCAGCTGCTTAATAGCTGCGAGTTGTATCGGACGATGTGGGAGGCACATATTTCTGTAAAGGATTACGAACGTGAAGATACATATAAGGAGGTGACGGTCAATGCTTAATACTCTGATTAAATTCATTAATTTCAGCGGAGAAGAAAACAAGAAGCTGTTTACTGCGTCTATCTGGCTTGGTGTACTCAGCGCCATTTGCTCCGCCATGCGGATTCCGGCGACCTACGTTGTCCTGACCGGGCTTTTGAGTGATGGAGTGACGATGAATACAATTCTCTTGAGTCTGGGAATCCTGTTGGTTTCCATTGCTGCTACTATTTTGATCAACATGAAATCCACCATGCTCCAGACAAGAGCCGGATACCGCACCTGCGCAAATAAACGCATTGAGATTGCAGAGCATCTGCGCTATCTGCCGATGGGCTGGTTTAACGAAAACAGTCTGGGTGAGGTGACTGCTGTTACCACCAACACATTGGAAAGCATGGCAAATGTAGCGACCCGTGTGATCATGGTCACAACAAAGGGCTTTCTCACGGCAGGGGCAATTACCATCGTGATACTGATTTTTGACTGGAGAATCGGCCTTGTTACAATCGCCGGGCTAATCGTCTTTTTCGGCATCAATGCGCTGATGCAGCGGATGGTGAGCCATGTATCTCAGCGAAAGGTAAATGCGGATGAAAATCTTGTGGTGCGTGTGCTGGAGTATGTGCAGGGAATTACAGAGGTCAAGAGCTTTGATTTGACGAAGGATGTCATGAAACAGACAAGTAATGCGATACAGGAAGCGAAAAACGCCAGCATCGCAGCAGAACTTCCCGTGGTGGTGTTCACTTTTCTACAGTTTGTTGTGAACAAGCTTACCGGCATAGCGGTATGCGTGGCTTCGCTGGTATTCTACCTGAACGGAACACTTGAACTCCCCGCTTGTCTAATGATGCTAATCTGCTCCTTTATTTTGTTTGAACAGTTGGACAGTGCGGGAAGTTACTCGGCACTGCTGCGCACGATTGAAATCGGAACCAACAAAGTGCAGGCTGTTTTGGATGAAGAACCGATGGATGTTGATGGAAAAGACATAACGCCTGTGAATGATACAATCTCGCTGAATCATGTGGATTTTTCCTATGGGAAGAAAAAAATCTTGGATGATGTGTCCATGACCATCCCGGAAAAAACCACGGCGGCTATTGTTGGACCATCCGGCAGTGGGAAAACTACACTGTGCCATCTGATGGCTCGGTTCTGGGATGTACAAAGCGGGACGGTGATGCTGGGTGGCGAAGATGTGCGCAGTTACAGCTACGACAGCCTGATTCAGAAATTTTCGTTTGTATTTCAACGTACCTACCTGTTTTCTGATACCATCGCAAATAATATCCGTTTTGGAAAACCGGATGCCACGATGGACGAGGTGACTGTTGCAGCAAAGAAAGCACGGTGCCACGATTTTATTATGGCTCTGCCCGATGGATACGATACCGTGATCGGTGAAGGCGGCAGCACAATCTCTGGTGGAGAACGACAGCGGATCGCTATCGCAAGAGCCATTGTAAAGGACGCGCCAATTATCATTCTGGATGAAGCCACGGCAAATGTTGACCCTGAAAACGAAAAGGAATTGATGGAGGCTGTGCAGGAGCTGACATTGGATAAGACGGTTATCATGATTGCTCACCGGCTGAAAACGGTGAGGAACGCAGACTGCATCTACGTGTTGGATGACGGAAAAATCGTCCAGCAAGGCACTCACGAAGAACTTATTGGACAGGACGGCATTTACCGGCGATTCGTCGCAGAGCGCAGGCAGGCTGTCGGCTGGCAGATATAAAATAATCAGGAAGGAAGGACTTTTCAAATGAAACAATCAAACAAGTGGACAGTAAAGGATGTTATTACTACGGTGCTTCTCACAGTTGTACTTGTTCTCATCCAGCTAATTATCAACATGGTCGGAATGGTCAATAATTTCTTCAGCATGGTGCTGTCGGTAGGTATTACCATGCTGGTGTGCGCACCGGTATACTTTCTAATGGTGAGCCGGGTGCGGAAACATTTTGTTTCGCTGATCTATATGACAATACTGGGGATCATCTTCTTATTGATGGGCAACTGGTATCTCCTGCCATATTATATTTTAGTTGGCGTTATCTGTGAAATCATTCTCTGGAAAAATGGATGGGAGTCGAAAAAGAAAATGACCGCTGCATGGACAGCAGCAAGTCTGCTCTATAACGGTGTCAATCTGCTTCCTCTTTGGTTCTTCTGGGATACCTATTATGATTTTGCGATGGCGAGCGGTATGGAACAGAGCTACGTGGACGCTTTTGTAAGTTACTACACATCCGAATGGCTCATTTTCATCATTATTTTTACAACGGTTTGTGGATTCGTGGGCAGTCTGATTGGCGGAAAACTGATTGATAAGCATTTCAAAAAAGCAGGAGTATTATAATCATGCAGGAGAAATCCTTTGCAGTTTCAGTTAAAATCTGGGCGCTATGCTGCACGCTGATTGGTGTATCCCTTACAGGAACAAGTCTGCTCACATGGATATTGTCCTGTGCTGCCTTTGCGTACCTGGCGGTGCAGCGGAAGTGGAAGCTGATTTGTTCCTTTGGGGTGTTTTATCTGCTCCTGGCACTGCTGCTTTACGCCATACGTTTTCATGGGCTGCGCATGGTTATTTTTTCAGAATTTTATGTGCTGATGTTTTGGAATCTGTTTCCTGTGTTCGCAGTGTCATGGGATTTGGTTACAACGCCGCCGGGGGAAATTTCCGCTTTTCTGTCCAGACTTCATATTCCAACATCAATGATATTGGGAATTCTTGTCGTGTTCCGTTTCTTTCCAACAATGAAAACGGAGCTTGCCGCAGTGGGGCGCTCTATGAAGAATCGAGGACTGACGGCTCCGCTGCAAATTATCCGACATCCTGCCTCCAGCTGCGAGTATGTATTGATTCCTTTCCTCCTCCGTGTTTTGCAGATTGCTGACCAGTTGTCTGTTTCCGCTGTCGCACGAGGCGCAGAACATCCCGGCATCAGAGGGAGTTACTACGGAAAGAAAATGCAGATGCGCGATTACGTATGGATTGTTTTATGGGGCGCGATAACGGCGGGCTTTCTCACGATTGGAGGGATGCGACTGTGATAGAAATAAATAATCTGTCTTTCCGATATGAAGGAACAGCGCAGGGTGTATCGGGGATTCATTTGAATATTCGTGATGGCGAATGTGTTGTGTTGACCGGATGTTCCGGCTGTGGAAAAACAACGCTCACAAGATTGGTTAATGGGCTTGCTCCGTCTTTTTATCCAGGCGAAAAATCCGGGACGATACTGCTGAACGGACAGGATATTTCCGAGCTTCCTGTATGGAAAATCGGCGAATCTGTCGTCAGTGTATTTCAGAATCCAAAAAGTCAGTTCTTTTCATCGGAACTGGCAGGAGAAGTTGCCTTTGCCTGCGAAAACTATGGGTTTCCACAGGAAGAAATCCGCAGGCGGACAGATAACGCCATCACTGTCATGGGTTTGGACGCTGTGCGAAATCGACCGTTGGATATACTTTCCAGCGGGGAGAAGCAAAGAGCAGCAGTCGCATCTGTCTATGCCCTGTGTCCAAAGGTTTTTGTCTGCGATGAACCGACCGCAAATTTGGACGAAGATGGCATTGTTCAGCTGAAAGAAACTTTTTGCACACTGAAAAAGCAGGGATATACTTTTCTGATTGCTGAACATCGGCTTGCATGGCTGGATGACCTCGCAGATCGTTATATTTATATGGATGACGGAGTAATCGACGGAGAATATTCTCCGTCG
>JAJQDO010000288.1 GCA_021202175.1 Clostridiales bacterium
TCCATAGCGGAGCGTTTTTATCTTATAGGAACGAAGTTTCCTATAAGATAAAAAAAGCATAATCATTACGGATGGGCGGTGTATCCATCATCTCAGGTACTCTTTCGAGTGTGTCGGGAACTATTTCCGACCTCATAATGATTATGCTTATCAATACTATATTCATCTTTTTCTAAACTATACTTTTTTTAACTATTGTCAACCAGAATTTTTTCTAACTGTGCGGTTGCAATCTGACAGACCATTTACATGCAATTTATTGTAAGGCAAATGGTCTGTCAGATTAGAAACCCACCTCCAAATGAGCAAAACGCGGATGCGTCAGCAGGCGCAAAAGCACGTAAGTGCTGGTTTTGCGAATGTAGGAGTCAGGGTTGGATGCTCTTCAAAGCATCCAACCGTACAGTTAGAAATTTTTAATCTTCCACTATGTAGCCGACGTATGATTTTTAATTTCTGCAAATTTTCTTCCCAAAGGGAACATTCCCAAACTCAAATGCACATGTATAATTACTATTTATAAAAGATTTTCTCTCGCCAGTTCAGCTCGGACTTCTTCCATGCTTTTCGCCGTCTCCATATTGGAATAAGGAATACGGTCAATCCGCTGATTCACGTAATCTTCCTCTCTTATGATATCTCTGGTCGCCTCAAAATTAAGATCGAAAAAATAGGCTATGTAGGAAAGCCAGTAATCCATCTTTGTCTTCCTTGTGGACGACAGAATCGATGTATGGTTATGAAACTGATCCATCACATCTGCACTGATTTCCATACTGCCCAATTCCTCCGGTGAGACATCCAGTAAAGTTTCTACCGAATCCTCCAGCTTCACACGGCAGTTATCCAATTTATCGGCATCTCGTATGAGTCTGGAAAGGAGCAGAGTCCTCTAATCGTCTTTGAAATCCAGTATATAGTCACTGTGCCGGGCGATAGCTATCTCGATAATCTTGTCCCAAGAGGAATCCGAGACGAATTCACGAATCATCCCTTCCTCAAAAAGAATCTGCACCCCAAAAGACGCATGATCCATCGTCTCCGTTTCAAAACTGTGAAACCGTTTTACCTGTTCAAATCTTCCGATGTCATGAAGTAGACCGATGATCTGAGCGAGTTCGATATCTTCCGGCGATAATCCCGAACGGCTGGCAATCTTCCGGCTGCAAGATACCACACCATATGTATGTACTATTTTTAACCTGATTTTATCATCATTTCTATCATATTGGTCAAGATACTTTTCAAATCGCTGTTTCGCGTAAGTCAATATATCGTCCATGGTTTCTCCTATCCTATATCTTGATTAGAATGTCAAAAGCCATATATTTTGACATCCTATTATATATTATGCATAAATTTATGGTTACTCATGGGGTAGAGGAATGAGAATTTTTACAGATGATTCACAATATCTTCTACGATTCGATTTTAAGCAATGAAGTTTTGACTTGGCTCAGCGGTTTCTACGGTCCATTTTGCCAATTACCGTGTTTTCATACGTATGAGCCAGATACATGGAATCAAATAGTCAGGGCTATACATGTCAAATTTTTAAAAACAGCTTATTGCCATGTAAATACAAAGGGAGCATACATGTCAAAATTCTTATAAAAGTTCTTTGACATGTAAAGCTTTCTCGCTCGCGTCTACGATTATAGGTACATTATAACTATTAAGGAATGTTTTCGTCCTTACATGAGTTAGTCCCCATCCCGTGAAAAGTAAGGATTTATGTTATGATTCAAACGACAAACGCCCGAACATCCCTTATACCAACAGCATACTCCAGATTGGCGTTGTGAGCAGCGAGGCGGCCGTGGAGAAAACAACCATCTTCACGGCAAATTCCGCATCACCGTCATATTGCGCCGCCAATATGCTTGTCGTGGCTCCCGCAGGCATGGCGGCCAAAAGCACGCTGACACCCATGACCAGCGAATCAACATGAGCCAGGCGACATGGTATCCACACCAGAAGCGGAATGATGACCAGCCGAAGCACTGTGTAATACAAAATGTCTTTATCCACTAATGTCCTTGGATCTGCATCTGCCAAAATCATACCGATCACCATCATGGACATTGCTGTATTACAATTGCTGATTGATGTAATCACGTCTTCCGCGAAACCCGGAAAATGCCAGCCCGTAAACATAAACAGCAAGCCAAGAATACAGGATACGATGCAAGGATGTGTCACCACCTTTTTTGCCAGTGCTTTTTTACTCGGTGCCTCCGTAAAAATCGCTATGCCTTCCGACCACATCATGGTTCTCTGTGGAATAAGATAAATGGAGGCTAAGGTCAGCCCCATAGAACCAAAAACTCCTTCCGCCACCGGATTCCCCATAAATCCGGCATTGGAACAAAGCGTTCCATAACGAAGACATTTCCTTCGGGCTTCCGTGGTCGCAGGAAATAACACAAACCCTGCCAACACCGTCGCCACCTGTATGATCAGAGATATCATAAAAATCATAATAAAGTCTGCCATGATATCTGAGGAAAAATCTACAAGAAACGACTTAAAGATATTGCAGGGTAAAATAACATTTACCACAAGATTTGTAATATTTTTTTGTCCCGTCGTTCCAATAATGCCAATCTTTTTTACCATCAGACCGATGATAATCAATGTAAACATCATCAGCTGTAAATCAATCATGTCTGCCAATATTTTCATCCTTCCTGTACGAGTATTTACTGTTCATGGCGTACGTAAACAGCAAACATTTCCCCATTTAGAGGTGTCCAACGATAAACAGGGCAAATTGAATACTCTGTTATGAAGTGACTTTTGTCAAGAGGAAAATGCTGTATTTTGCAGATTTTTTTCTTGACTATCACATTTGTGTGATCTGTCAGCATCGGAAAGGAGCTCTGATTTAACAGTTCACGGCATGTGGCCACTCTGTTATTCGTGGATTGGTTACCGACAGGCTAATGGTTCCGCCGAGAGCTCTGCGATCTAAAAGCGTGGATCACCGAAGTGCCAACATAGAGCGAACGCAGATAGCTCGAACCTTACAGTGATTACAGCTCCTTACAGATGCTGACAGATGTTCAATTGTTTTTGTCCTGGCAGCAAGCTGCAGTTTACTGCTGATTGCTGTTGATTGTGCTTTACATCAGGGACGGATGGCTGTCAAGGGCCGCGCAGCGGTGCATTTTACGCTTGCCTGACCGCCGGCACTGATGTACCTGCCGCGGGCCTGATGCTGATATTTCCTGTCATCATGCCCCAGATGAAGCATGCAAGTTCTCTTGCTATAGATGCGACTGCCACATTTTTCTTCTTGCCATGACGGATCATTTTATAATACTTGCTCCGGAGCCGGGTATTCGCTTTATCAGCATATGCAATCACCTCAGCAGGCTGTCCGCTCTGCCTTGCCCGGAGTCCCTTGGACTTATATCCGATGGCTCCTTTGCAGATGCCTTTTGCCGCTTCGATCAACAGAACGCGCAAGTGTTTATTTCCTGCTTTGGATATGCCAAGCCGATTTATGTTTTCTGAACTGGAACGCTCCCCGGGTGTCAGTCCCAGGAATGCCGCATAGGTATTCCCCTTGGCAAAACGCTCAAAATCACCGGTCTCCACAATCAGGGACAGTGCCGTATGCGTACGGATGCCCAGGAAACAGCCAAGCTTTTTCACATTTTCCTGATAACGTGCTTCCAAGGCAATCTCTTCGATCCGCTTATCGTAACGCTCGATCTTTGCTTCCTGTTCCCCATAAGACGCCAGGTATTCGTCCAGGGTTTCCCGGTACATGGGATCGAGTTTCAGCCTCTTCAGCCAGGTAACATGCTTGACCGTCCATTTTGTCCCGTCATACTGATATCCATGTCTGAGGACAAACGCATTGATCTGCTGTTTCAGTTTCTTAAGTGCGAGCTTGTGGTTCCCTCATCCGGAGATACTCTTTGACGGCGTCGTCTTCGCCTGTAGGGATATAAACCGGATGGTAACCGCCGTAACAAAGGCACTGTGCTATCAGATGGGCATCGCGTTTATCTGTTTTGATCCGTTTCCCCTGCGTGGTAAGCATAGTAGTCGGTGCAAGTATGACACATTTGATCCCTGCACCTGTAAGCTGGTGATAAAGGGTATAGCCGAGGCAGCCCGCCTCATAACCGCATTCAATAGAATATTTATTGTCAAGACCGAGTTTCATCTTCAGGGACTCAATGAAGCAGATGATTTCTTTGTAGTCTGGGGCAACCTGTACTTCCCCGAAGATCCGGTCTTCTGCTCCGATGGTGGGCTCCATTGCGCATAAAGTGTAATTTTTACTGTGGACATCCATGCCGATTTTTAGTATTCTATACATATGAGTGGCCTCCTTTTGTATGCGGTAATCCCTGTTACCATTATTCTGTTCAAACAATAGTATACAGGTAAACCCACGATGTTGCAAATGTGAGGTCACTTCATATTATCTAAAATAGTATTAAGCGCGACTTATCGTTCTGGCCCTTACTCCTAGATAAATCACAAAAATTATTATAATTTGCCGTCGATGAAAAGTAAAGTACGGTTTAGATGTAGAATACAAATTTTTCTGGCTACTATTTACGGAGTAGTGGGTAGTTCATGTGAGAGTAGGATAACCCCCGAACGGATGAAAACAGTAAAATCACATAATCCGTCCGTACAGGAGGAGAAACGTACGGACTAAAACGGTGAAATCATAGATTCCGTCTGTACAGAAAGGTGAAACGTACGGACCAAAACAG
>JAJQDO010000066.1 GCA_021202175.1 Clostridiales bacterium
TCACCGATCGCTTTGTATGGCTCGACCAGATTATTCAAGGTCACACCATACAATACTTCGTGTTCTGGATTGTTCTTCAACAAATTGAGACATAATTTGTGTAAGGGGATGGCTTCTTCATAGCGGCCCATCTGCTGATAAAGAAGCCCCAGATTGTTGCACAGTCCGGCATACTGAAATAATTCGGTGGCACCAAGTGATTCATAAATCTTTTTGGCGCTCAGAAAAAGAGCTTCGCTTTCCTTGTCATAATGCATCATGCGCAGAAGATTAGCAAAATTTACCAATGCAGCCGCATAATCTGGATGCGCGGTACCTTTGGTTGTCCTTACACATTTTAAAGCTTTATCCAGGATAGCCAACGCTTCCTCGTACCGCCCCAGGTTTCGCAGTAATCCTCCATACTCTGTATATAACGCAAGTGTCTCGTCGTCGTATTCCCCGTAAACATCCAGAGATATTTTGATACATTCTTCGTAGACAGGGACCAGATCGGTCAGGCGTTCCTGCTGTTCCAGTTCGTCGATGTGATGATAAAGTTTTATTAATCGAGGATCTAGTTCTTTTCCCATTGCTCTAATGCTTTCTCCAATACGTCCATGGCACGCTTGCCGTCTGTGGCAGTGAGTAACGCCACATGATGTTCTTTGCATCGTTTATAGGTTTCGAGGACGAGGGAAACTTCGCTGGAAATCTTATCCAGAGTGAGGACAAAAATAGCATCCAGCTTATTATTTTCCACATCCCGCATCATCCGCTGGTAACCGGGTCGATCCAGATTATCCGCAGGATAATCGCCCAGGTCAGTGTAATTGATAAATTCGCAATCCGCGCCATAGATACCAATGGCGCGATTCTGGCATTTCATCCCGTCGCTGATCATCCCCTTTACATAAACCTGTGAACATCCTGGACATCCTCCGCGAAGATGTTGATGATTATAAATACCAATTCGCATAATATGTACCTTCCCTTTCCGTAAATCCTTCCGCTTTTTTTTCAGATTTCCTGTTCAGAAAAACTTTTTCTTGTTTACGATGAATTTGACTTCTTTTGTCTGAGTATATCCCTATACATTGTAGAACAACTGCATTTTTCAGTTATTCCTTATGAAAAATGGCAGAAAATAATAGAAACGATGAACCTTGTGCAGAATTAATAAATTCACTACCTGTTTGCTTTATTTTATCAGAAATATCCATAAAAAAAGAGGAAGATATGGATGCAATAATGGGAAGAATAGAAACATCTTCCTGGTTGGAATGTATCCACTTCCAGTTCATTTTCTTACCATGACGGCAGTATGAAACATGATAAAATAAATAATGATCAGGATGTCAAAAGGTCATTATAATAGGATTTCAGGCGGGGAAGGCCTGATCTTATGAGAAGAATCAAGTCTATGGAGATGGATAGGTTATACTTTGTGAAGAGAAGGGAGGCAATCAATGGACCGAGCGGCGATAGAGCAATGGATCGTGAAAAATGAGTGGGATATGTTCCAGAAGGTGAGAGGGATTAATGGCAGAGCTCCTTGTCAGGACGAGCAGGAGACATTCATCATTATGCGAATCAGTCAGTTTGAAAGCATGCCGGTGGATGTGATTACGAGCTATTTAAATGATTTGGAAACGGCAAAATCCTGTGGACGAAACCTGGTCATGGAAAAGTATGCTTACATGATGGAAAAGACGGATCCGGAATATTTCGTGTCCATCAAAGAAGTGCTGCCACGGGTTACTTCGTGGACACGTACCCTGGCTGCTCAGATAACGGCACAGTATATGATCTGGGAGAAGGAAGTAGGCCTGCGTTATCCCAACGTACGAAAACATGGGAGAGCGGCTTCCGGCATGTCCTTGGATGGCACGACCAGTATGGAGAATTATCTTTGCTGTGAGTTGATGACGTATTCCGAGATGACCTTGATGCTGCTCCTTGCTCACATCAAGGCCGAACCGGAGCGGAACCTGTACTTAATCAGCATGGAAAAAATGGCACGTGCCTATGGGTATGCTTCTCTGGAAGAAGCGGAGAAGGTCCTGTCATGAGTCAACCCATATGAACATATAAATATAGGCGAATTATTCTGTAATAATATAATAATCATTAATAATCAATCGCCTTATAATAGTAGAACATCTGTGCATACAGACTGCCGGAGGTCAGATCTTCCTCCGTAACCCAGTCGCCAAAGGAGCTGGTTCCCCGCTTGGCAAGATAATGGGAGTCCAGAAACAGGTACTTTTTTGTTTTCTCATCATAGTCGACGATGGCGGCGTAATGGCCGGGAACATAAGTGATCACGGTATCTCCTGCCGCCAGCTTTTCCTTTAACTGGGTGAAAGAATCTCCACTTCCATCATATTCAAATCCGTATTTGTAACCAAATTTTTTTGCAGCAGCTTTGAAATAGCTGCTGTCTGTCCCGTTATCCTCGATGCGATAGTGATTCTGCACGGCATAATCGGCCAGTTTGATGGGGTCAGCATATTGGCCTGTCAGCGAATAGATGGCGTTCATGGTCGCGAAAATACCGCAGGCAGAGGTACAGAAGTTATTTGTGGAAGGATCCGGATTCTTCCCGCTTCCGTAATATACATCCGCCCAATCGGCATCAAATTGTACAAAAACGCGGAGATTGGACGAACCGATGGCCTTGCGGGTCCGATTCAGCCTCCAGGCATATTCCTTCTGGTTGGTAAATGCCAGAAGGCCGGCGCTGTTTTGTCCGAGGTAACGGTTGGTGGACGTGTCCTGGATGCCGTAATAATTTCCCTTACGGATAAATCGAACCGTACCCGCTTTGGAGGGGCTGCCCCACAGACTGGTGGAGGAGTCAGAACGAAACAGTCCATCGGACATAAGGTACTGCCCGGTATCTCTCCTGCATATCTGAAAGGTGTCATCGCCCAGAAAAGTAATCTGACAGGTTAAGGAAATATTAGCCCAGATGTCCGTCGGTTCAATGGAAGAGAGCGAAGCTTCTGACTCGTTATCCAAGTCATAGAAACGAAAATAGTAGGTGCCATTCGCGAGAATCTGTTTTTCCGTACCGTCATAAATCAGACAATCAGAGGAAAAGTCATCCTTCGTCACCCATCCGTATCTTGTGCCGGAATCTCCTTCATATTTCACCTCATACCAGGAACCGGAAGACCCTACGACGACAACTCCTGAGAATGCGGAAAGGTATGTTCTGAAATCGCCATCGGTAGAATCATAAATGGCCAGATCGTTTCTCGCCAAAGCATAGATCAGATCAGAATCCGTCTCATATCCATGTTCAAAAGCATAAATCGGCATGGATGACAGAAATAAACTTATGAAAGTGAATAAAAAAAAGAGTCGTTTCAAAATCAGAACCTCCCAAACGTATCTAAAATAATTTTCGATACCCTTCTTACTATTCTCAGAAAGCCGACATGAAATATGTCAAAAATGTTATAAATATGTCGAAAATGTTACATAACCTGACATATTATATCACAAACCAGTAATAAATAAAAGGAAATTTTTTGGGGTTTTCGTCGCAACTTCCTTTTCGAGAGCGCAGACTCATGAAAAGAAGGATGAAATCCCTGAGGATATGTGTTACAATTTAGATATCTGATTTATAGTGGCCTGTGGCAGTTAGAATGAAGGAGGATGGGTTATCATGGGACAAAATAATGACGGTTTGGAAGCGATGGAATATCCGATTCGATCGATGTTAAAGGAGATGGTTCGGGATGACGACTTTGATAATCAGAATAATACAGAGTTGCTGAAGCGTTTTCGCGGACAGATGGAGCCGATTCAATATCTGATGTCTTATTACAAGTGCGCGATGATGGAGATAGAGACGAAGTTTCGGGTTTTGAATGAAGAATTTTCCCTGGAGCATGACCGCAATCCGATTGAATCCATTAAAACGCGGCTGAAAAGCATGGACAGCATCGTGGATAAAATGTATCGGAGGCAGATTTCATTTTCAGCAGATAATATCGAAAAGAATCTTTTTGATGTCGCGGGCATTCGAGTGATTTGTTCTTTCCGGGAGGATATTTATTTCCTCGCATCTTGTCTGCTGGGACAGGATGATGTGTTTTTGATTCAGAAAAAGGATTATATAGCGAACCCGAAGCCCAATGGATATCGCAGTCTTCATCTCATTATCGAGACACCGATCTTCCTGCAGAATAATAAGAAGATGATGAAGGTGGAGGTTCAGCTGCGGACGATTGCCATGGATTTCTGGGCGAGTCTGGAACACCAGTTGAAGTACAAAAAGAACCTGGAGATCGAACAGCTTACGAAGGAATTAAAGGATTGCGCGGAGGAAAGCGCTGTTCTGGATTTGAAGATGGATGAGATCCGGCGGCGTATCGAGCATCTTAAGGAGGAACAAAGTCAAAAGGAATGATTCTGGAGATTAGGATTAAGAAAGATTAAGAGCAAGGAAGGTCAAAAACAAAAAAATATTTTGGAAATAAAACATTTTTTTAGCACTCAGTTGTTGACATGGCTAATAATTCTGCTATAATAGACACAAGGAAGGAGGGATACGATGTTTTTTTGGAAGATAGATGATGAAACGATTCGATGTCTGATTCATAAGCAGGAGATTGACAGCATGGGTTTTGATCTGCAGACACTGGCGAATGACAGTACGCAAATGGAAGAATTTTTGAATGCCATTGTACAG
>JAJQDO010000240.1 GCA_021202175.1 Clostridiales bacterium
GTGATTTTACTGTTTTAGTCCGTACGTTTCTTCCTTCTGTACGGACGGATTCTGTAATTTTACTGTTTCCATCTGTTCATGGGTTATACTACTCTCACATGAACTATCCCCTACCCCATGAACAGCAGCTCAACATATGCTCGGTTCGCCATCAATAGTAACTTGACTTTTCTTTATGAAAAAGGTACTATTACTATGAGTTTAACAGCAAAGTTAAATATTATATATACATAACAAGGAGGATACGTCCAATGAAAACAGTTAAAATTTCTCTTAATTCTATTGATAAGGTCAAAACATTCGTCAACGTGATTAATCGCTTTGATGCGGAGTTTGACCTGGTTTCCGGCCGCTATGTGATCGACGCCAAATCGATTATGGGGATTTTCAGCCTTGATATCTCAAAGCCGATTGATCTGAATATTCACAATGCCGATAATCTGGATGAGATCATGGATGGACTTCAGCCGTACATCGTAACAGAAGACTAATCGAACGTATCAAGATTCTTTACTATATAGATAACTATACCCGCATATCAGACTTGACAGCCGACATGTGAGGCTTAACTAATCCGTCAAAAACGGCTTATGGCATTTCTAATCAGCTATACACATTCTGCCTGGCAGAATGTGTATGTAATTAGAAAGTGACACACTAATATATCATACACGGCGCTGTTTCGCCAGCGGATCTTAATGCGCCTGAATCCGAATCACTTCTTCCGTTTCCAATGCGGTCTGCATCAGCTCGTCTATGCAGTCCGCTAATTTTTTTTCTGACTTTTGTATCACATCAAGCCTCGGTTTGGTCACCGGATGCTTTGCCACAAAGATGGTGCAGCAGTCCTCATAAGGCAAGATGGATGTCTCATAGGTTCCTATTTTTTCAGAAATCGATATGATATCCTGTTTATCCATCCCGATGCAGGGACGAAATACCGGCATCTCACAGACCTCGTTGGTCACATAAAGGCTCTGCATCGTCTGGCTGGCCACCTGGCCGATACTCTCTCCCGTCACCAGCGCCAGACAGCCGCTCTCTCTGGCAAAGTGTTCCGCGATCTTCATCATGTAACGGCGCATGATGATCGTCAGTTCATCATGGGGACATTTCTCATAGATTGCCATCTGAATATCGGTAAAATTCACGACATGGAGGGTGATCGGCCCTGTATAGCGGGCGATCTGCTTCGCCAGGTCGACAACCTTCTGCTTCGCTCTCTCACTGGTATAGGGCGGCGCATGGAAGTAAGTCGCTTCGATGCGGACACCTCGCTTCGATATCATGTATCCGGCCACCGGACTGTCGATTCCGCCAGATAATAACAGCATAGCTTTTCCCCCGGTTCCCACCGGCATGCCGCCCGGGCCGGGAATCTCGTCCGAGTAAATGTATACCATATCCCTGATCTCTACAGTGAGCATCACATCCGGCTGATGGACGTCCACGTGAAGCCCCTGGGGCTCAAAACGCTCGAGAAGTTTCTCCCCAAGCAGGGCAGCCACTTCCATGGACTTCATAGGATAGCGTTTGTCCGCCCGGCGCACCTGGACCTTAAAGGTAAAAGTCAGGTCTTCATAGCGTTCTTCCACATAATCACACACTACTTTTTGGATATGGTCAAAATCCTTTTCTTCCTCCACAACAATGGGACAGATTCCAGAAATGCCAAACACTCTGCGCAGGGCGTCCACCGCCTCGTCATAATCATATTCCTCCAGGGCGTCCGCAAATATCCTGCCGGATTCTTTGCGAATCTCGAACTCTCCCACCGGAGCCAGCGCATATTTCATCTGCGTGATCAGCGCGTCCTCAAAGCGATACCGGTTCTTTCCCTTCACCCCGATCTCGGCATATTTGATCAAAAATGATTTAAATTCCATAACTTCCTATCTCCTCTTAAACTTTCGCAATACCGGCACCAGTTCCTTTAACGCTTCCACACAGACATCCGTCTCCTCCACCGTATTATAAATCGAGAAGGAAAAGCGCAGGGTAGATTCCAGGCAATCCTTATCCAGGCCGATTCCTTTTAAGGTACCACTGACCCCGGGCTTATTCAAAGAACAGGCAGAACCTGCGGAAACATAGATATCTTTCTCTTCCAGCGCGTGAAGCAGTACCTCACTGCGCACACCCGGAAAAGAAATGCTTGCAATGTGCGGAGCCTCACCCGAGTTATCTCTCACATTTTCTATCTCCGCCAGAACCCGACAGATAAAATGTTCCTTTATCTCCCGCAGCTTCTCTATCTTATCATTATGATTTTCATAAATCAGTTCAGCCGCCTTGCCAAGTCCCGCGATACCCGGTACATTTTCTGTCCCGGAGCGCATCCCTTTCTGCTGGTTGCCGCCCCAGATGATCGGCCGGATCTTTGTGCCTTCTTTTATATAGAGGAAACCGATCCCCTTCGGGCCATGAATCTTATGGCCGCTGACCGACAGCATGTCCGCCTTCCATTTTTTCGGGAAACACTTCATCTTACCGTAGGCCTGAATGCAATCCGTATGAAATAAAATCTCCGGATTATATTTCTTGACGATGGAACCAATCTGAGCGACCGGCTCCACCGCGCCGATCTCATTATTCACACACATGATGGATACCAGAAAAGTGTCCGGACGCAATGCAGCCTCCAAGGCCTCCAAATCGACGATGCCGTGACCGTCCACGGGCAGATACGTGACCTCAAATCCTTCCTCCTCCAGATAGGACAGGGGATTATAGACAGAGGCGTGCTCGATGCAGGACGTGATGATATGCTTTCCTGTCCGCCTGTGCGCCATCGCCGTCCCGATCAATGCCAGATTATTGGCCTCCGTCCCTCCGGAGGTGAAATAGATCTCCTTCGGCTCCACCTTAAGACTTCTGGCAATGATCTCTCCCGCCTCTTTCAGATATTGTTCCGCATGGTATCCCTTCCGATGCATGGAAGAAGGATTTCCATACTCGTCGTTGAGGACCTTCATCATGATTTCTCTCACTTCGGGAAATGCGCGGGTCGTCGCTCCATTATCAAAATATATCTCTGACATATTCCCACCTCAAAAAATATATATAGAACATCTGGAATTCAAGATTCTCCCGATATTCTTGTTCTCATTGTTTCAATCCACGCCCTGTATTGCTATAGGAGTGCGACGCATATACTTCTTATTACTGTTGCTGTCTTCACTTCGGCGTAAAGCAAGCGTGGGCCAGATTTCATCTCTCAAAATCATGGTAAAGAATACCATAGAACAAAAAAGTTGTAAACACAGGAAATGAAAAAAGAGGCATTTTACAGGTAAGAAAAGCGTCGCCCTGTCGGTCATACAGGAATGAAACCTGCATGACCGACAGGTGAGCTTACTGTAAAAATGTCTCTTTGTTTTTATAATGCACCCTGTGTGAACTTTGTGGACTTAACCCATCATCGGAAGCCAATGGGATTGCGACCACATCTTTTCAAAAACACGAATCGTTTAAACCGGATAAGCTCCGTTTTTCGTATCTGCTTTTTCCGGATCAATTTTATTTTGCTGCGCAGCTCTGTATTTGAAGAAATCTACGGCTACCTGTGGGAACAGAGCATAAGTAAGCACGTCCTCGTCCTGCTCTTTCCACTGTGCCATCTCGGCTTCCAGTTTATCAAGCTCCGGTTCCAGAAGATCGGCCGGACGACAGGTGATTGGCTCCTCATCACCAAGAGCCAGTTTCTGCACTTCCGGGTTCACCGGTTTGATGGTCTGACCATATTCACCCTTCAAAAGTCCCTTGGACTCCTTGGTGATCATCTTATAGCGCTCTCCGGTAATGACGTTGAGCACTGCCTGGGTTCCGACGATCTGGCTGGATGGTGTTACCAGTGGTGGTTCTCCAAAGTCTTTCCTTACCTTCGGCACTTCATCGAGCACTTCGTAATATTTATCGGAAGCACCCTGCTCTGCCAGCTGGGATACCAGATTGGACAGCATACCGCCCGGTACCTGGTACATCAAGGTCTTGATGTTCACGCCCATCACCTTCGGATTCAGCAGGCCGGTTGCCAGGGCATCCTCCTGAATCGGACGGAAGTAATCGGCAATCTCGCCGAGAAGCTTCTGGTCATAACCTGTGTCATACGGTGTTCCGCGGAAAGTCTCCACCATAACTTCCGTAGCTGGCTGGCTGGTTCCCATCGCAAATGGGGACATCGCGGTATCAATGATATCCACGCCCGCTTCCACTGCTTTCAGATAGGTCATGCCGCCGACACCGCTGGTATAATGTGTATGAAGTTCAACCGGCAGATTGGTCGCTTCTTTCAGAGCCGTTACCAGTTTCGTCGCCTCATACGGCACCAGAAGGCCGGCCATATCCTTGATACACAGGGAATCCGCGCCCATATCCTCGATACGTTTTGCCGTTTCTTTCCAGTAATCCAGGGTGTAGGCTTCACCCAGGGTGTAGGACAAAGCCACCTGTGCATGGCCTTTTTCTTTATTGGCAGCCCGTACCGCGGTCTGCAGGTTTCTCAAATCATTCAAACAGTCAAATATTCTGATGATATCGATACCATTCGCGATGGACTTCTGTACGAAATATTCTACTACGTCATCCGCATAAGGGCGATATCCAAGGATATTCTGTCCGCGGAAGAGCATCTGCAGCTTCGTATGCTTAAATCCATCA
>JAJQDO010000041.1 GCA_021202175.1 Clostridiales bacterium
TCTTGTGGAAACTGTAAAGAAATTAGGCATGAAGTCTGGTAGCTGGTTTGAGCCGGAGATGGTGTCACCGGATTCCAATCTCTTCCGCGAACATCCGGATTGGGCGATACAGATTCCGGGAAGGAAGATTACCGAGATTCGTGCCCAGTACGTGCTGGATCTGTCGCGTGACGAGGTAGTTGATGAGATTTATAAGAGGGTGGCAGATGTCTTAAGAAGTGCGGACATTTCCTATGTGAAGTGGGATATGAACCGCCAGCTGGCGACGCTCGGCAGTGCGATGCTTCCGGCTGACCGACAGGGGGAGCTGTTCCATCGCTATGTTCTCGGTTTATATAAGATGCAGGAGAGGCTGCTTCATGATTTTCCGAATCTTCTGCTGGAGAACTGTTCTGGCGGCGGGGCGAGATTTGACGCGGGGATGCTGTATTACAGTCCCCAGATCTGGTGTTCGGATGATACGGATTGCATTGAGCGGCTTGCCGTTCAGGAAGGAACGGCGATGGTGTATCCCGTATCGTCTATGGGCGCTCACGTCAGCGTGTGCCCAAACCATATCCTCGGTCGGGTGACGCCTTTTGAAACGCGGGGAGATGTGGCTCTTTTAGGAACATTTGGCTATGAATTGGATTTGACAAAGTTGTCTGATGAAGATAAAGAGCAGGTAAAGACACAGATCGCGCATTATCATCAATACAATGATCTGATTCGCGAGGGGGATTATTATCGTCTGGCATCTTTTGATGAGACCAGATACTATGATGCCTGGATGGTTGTGGATAAAGCGGGAGAAAAAGCCCTCGTGTTTTATGTGCAGGTTTACGCCAAACCAAACGTGCGCAGTCATTTCCTGCGACTTCGCGGATTGAATGCGGATCGAAAATATGTGATGGATGGGAAGGAATACTCCGGCAGTGTCCTGATGCAGGCGGGTATCTGTATTCCGTCTTTGAAAGGGGATTATGTGAGCCGGTTATTTGAGATGCGGGCGAAATAGATTGTATAGAAAGAAGGGATTGCCGTGGGACAGAAAAAAAGTGTGAAGCTTGGAGACATCGCGGACCAGCTTGGTGTCAGTATTGTGACGGTCTCCAACGCTTTAAATGGAAGAAAAGGCGTCAGTGATGAACTGAGAAAGAAGGTTCGGGAGAAAGCGGATGAGCTTGGATATCAGCTGAGCATTCGCACTGCACCAAAAGAAAAAACGTCCTACAGCATCTGGGTGGCCGTGGCAGAGAGGTATGTAAAGGAATTTCCTTCTTTTTATATGGATATCTATCAGCAGGTGGCCAAAGAAGCGGTGAAAAAAGGACATTTGACGGTGCTGGATGTGATTTCTCCGCAAAGAGAACGGGTGGACGACGCGTTTGACAGTTTTACAGAGCAAAATATTGCCGGTTTGATTTTGATTGGGGAACTGCATGACAATTATATCCGAGCTGTAAGGAGGACGTACGATATCCCTGTGGTTTGCGTGGACTACTACGATGTGTATTCCGGGATGGATTATATCGTGACCGACGGGTTTCATGGGATGGAACAGATGACGGAATATCTGATTCAGCGTGGATATCATGACCTGGCCTTTGTCGGTTCGCCAAAAAGTACAAAAAATATTATGGATCGCTATCTCGGGTACTGTAAGGCACTCGAAAGAGCTGGCATAAAGGAAAGCCAGCAGTATGTGATTCCTGACCGTGAACTGGAGCTGGGAAGCTATCACATAGATATGGAACTCCCCAAAGAACTTCCGGAAGGATTTGTCTGCAATTGTGATAAAACGGCAGGGATTCTGATAGAAAAACTTCGAGGTTTTGGGGTTCATGTTCCCGAAGATGTGGCTGTTGTGGGGTTTGACCATTATTACCCTCAGGGAAAGAAAGGGATAGAAATTACCACCTATGAAAATAACCAGAAGGTTCTAGCTCAGATTAGTGTCAACACTCTGATCAAGCGGATAGAGGGAAAGGATACGGCCCGGGGTGTGCGATTTGTCAAGGGGGATATCGTCATTGGCAATACGGTAAAAGAAAAGGAGGAACGACATGGCTGACGTGAGGATGAAAGATATTGCAGATGCGTTGGGCGTCAGCGTGGTCACCGTCTCAAATGCTCTTTCGGGTAAAAAGGGCGTCAGCATGCAGATGAGAGAGAGAATCGAGGAGACCGCCAGGCAGATGGGGTACAACGTACCAGGAAATGAAAAGAAAGAACAGGAGGGCGTCATTGGTGTTATCGCGTCGGAGCGATATCTGGCGGTTGGGTCTTCTTTTTATTGGGCGTTATATCAGCAGGTTGCCTATGCAGCTTCCCGAAAGGGAAGCATGACCATGTTGGAAATCCTTTCCATCGAAAAAGAAGAGAAGAATAAAATGCCAAACCTGCTGACAGAGGGGACGATTTCCGGCCTGATCGTAATTGGGCTGATTCCCCGGCCCTATCTGGAAAAACTGGAAAAAGTGTTGGAGGTGCCGATGGTGCTTCTGGATTTTAAAATGGATGGAATTCGATGCGATGCCATCTTGTCCAGCAATTATATCGGTATGTACAAGGTGACGAGATATCTGATTGAGCGAGGACACCGGGATATCGCTTTTGTCGGCACGATTGAAGCGACAGAAAATATCATGGATCGCTATTACGGCTACCAAAAAGCGATGGCCGAAGCGGATATCCCGCTGCGACCGGAATGGATTCTTCGAGATCGGGATGCGGTTACCGGCAGCAGTGACGTTCGCTTGCCAGAACGGATGCCAACAGCTTTTGCGTGTAACTGCGACTGGTCGGCGGGAACGTTGTATGATTTGTTAAAGGAAAATGGGTATGAGGTTCCGGAGGATGTGTCCATCGTGAGTTATGATAACTATCTTTATGGAAATGACTTCGCTGAGCAGCTCACCACCTACAATGTCGATATGAAGGAGATGGCCAGACTGGCGATTGATAAGCTGTTAGACAAGATAAAGGGAAATGATATGTATCAGGGCGTCCGCTATGTGGACAGCATCATCGTGGAACGCGGAAGCGTGAAACGGCTGGTGGAAAAATAAGGCGATTCGTGAAGTGGTAAGTGTTGCCCAGATGGGATGAAATAAGGATTGTTGGAAAATAGGCGAGTATAAACAGGGGATACAGTGATTTGGATGAATCACCGTATCCCCTAAATTATTACACCTGCTCAATCACGCAGCTGTGCTTTTTTGCTCCTTTCCCTTTTTCATCTTTGTCGTAATTGATTCCAACCAGGAGAAGATTGCCAGAATAGTCCTTCAATGCACCGTCATAGCGATTGTCATAAATCTGTTTGATAGCAGTATCTGCATCTTTATCGTATTTCAGCTCAACAATCATGACGGGCTTGTCCGCATTTCTGCGAGGTATGAATGCATAATCTGCGAAACCTTTTCCTGCCGGAAGTTCTCGGATAATCATGTAATAATTTTTTGCCGTGTAATAGGCGATATAAATTGAGCAGCAAGAGAATTTTCGTCGTTATAGGTTAACACGGAACTGCATTCTTCGCGTACCAATTCTAAGGAAGTTGCCACTTCTTCACAGTTTTTGTGAATTGTAGCATCCAATAATTTGTCAGACTGGTTGATTGCCTGTTCAACGTTTTTCCATTTGCTGCCTTTTGCTGCAGAACGAAATACTTCTGCGACTTCACGGTTTGGAATATACGTTTCTTCCATGGCTTGGTCATAAGCAAGATAACCCAAATGAATCAGTAGAGTTAAAACATCATTTTTGTCTTCAAAAGAAGTAATGTCGTTTTGAAATGTATTGATGTCAACATGAATGTGTTGTCCGCCGAGCATCAGTATAATTGCATCTTTCAGACCGTCATAATTTTCTTCAATGTATCTTTTTAAACTTTCAAATGATTCTGATTGTGTCCAATAGTTTCGGAATCGTTTGAATTTTATTGCACTCATTACGGAGTTTGGACTGTAAACAGAAGAAATATCCTCAAAAGAATATCCGTCATACCATTGCTTCATTTCCTCAAAATTTACGTGGTGCTCTGAACAAAGGGCGTGGACATCCGCTTCTGTAAAACCAACATATTCGGACAATACAAGGGGATCGGCCATAGAAAATTCTTTGAAATCTGACAGAGCAGATTCGGTGCCGTATTTTTTGATGGGGAGTATGCCTGTCATGTATGCGGCAGCAATGATTTTTGGCGTCAGATCTTTGTTCTTGAAAAGGTGGCGTAAAAACAGGATGTAATTCTTTTGTAACTGTTTGTCATCTTTAAACTCTCGAAAAAGTGCATCCCATTCATCAATGACGAAAACAAATTTTGCGTTGCCTTTTGACACAACGGAATAGAGAGCCATTCCCAAATCTTTTTCGTCATCAGAAATACATTCTGGAAATGTTTCTTTCAATTCTTTGATTAAAGAGCTTTGTAACTGTTCTAAAACGTTGATTTCCTTCTCTCCGAATACATTAATAAAACCTGTCATATCGAAAGAAATAACATTATATTGATTCAGGTGTTTCTCGAAGCTGTCAGATTTCGCAATTTCCAGGTCTTCGAATAAAAAACGAGAGTCACAGTCTTTGTCGTAATAAGCACAAAGCATATGGGCGTCGTAAGACTTGCCGAAACGTCTGGGGCGACTGAAGCTTACC
>JAJQDO010000263.1 GCA_021202175.1 Clostridiales bacterium
ATCTAACTGGAAAATAAAATGACCTACAGCGTCACCGCTGAAAAAATGTACGTGCATATCAATGCCATCCGCAAGAGAATCGATAAAGTCAATCATCTGATCAGTATCGACTGGAACGACCACATATCCCGGTTGAAGGCAGAACTGTTGCTGCAGTTTCTGGAATTGTGAATTTGTGAGCGTTACGGAGCGAAACGAGGATAGCGCTGTTGCTATGCAAAACGCTATAAAAAAGCAGGTATAAAAAAATGAAAAAAATTTCAAAAAAGTACTTGCAATTATCTTTGGCATAGTGTATATTAATATCAGTAACAGTTACTATTATTATTTAAGACAAGAAAACACTGCTAACTTAGTTGATGCGGACGGCGATACGAGAGAGGCGGAATCATTAGCAATCATCCTATATATAGTGATTATTCTTACTCTTATCTCATACTTGTCATTGATAAGAAGTCACCACATTGACCAATAAGTTCACATCTATAATTTATAAGGAGGATCATTATGGAATTAAAAGGAAGTAAGACGGAAGCGAATCTTTGGACAGCATTTGCAGGAGAGAGCCAGGCACGGAATAAATATACATACTTTGCAAGCAAGGCGAAAAAGGAAGGCTACGAGCAGATTGCAGCTATCTTCCAGGAGACGGCAGATAACGAGAAAGAACATGCGAAGATGTGGTTTAAGGAACTTGGCGGTATCGGCGATACCATGGCAAATCTGATCGCTGCAGCAGAAGGCGAGCATGAAGAGTGGACCAGTATGTACAAAGAGATGGCTGCGACAGCCAGAGAAGAGGGATTTATCCGTATCGCGGATTTATTTGATTCTGTAGCGAAGATTGAGAAGTCTCATGAAGACCGTTACATGAAGCTGGTTGAGAATCTGGATAATGGTGAGGTATTTAAGAAGGGCGAGCCTCGCGTATGGTACTGCAGAAATTGTGGTCATCTGGAATATGGCTTCGAGGCACCGGAAGTATGTCCGACCTGCGGACACGCACAGTCTTTCTTTGAAGTGAAAGCTGAAAACTACTAATTTTCATCATAGATGCCACGGCATCGATCTTATAGGATTTCAGACGCCTGTCGATGACAAGACATAGGTAAAACGGTTGGAGGTAAGATATCTATGAAGTTTTATATATGCGAACATTGTGGAAATATTATTGAATATGTAAAGAATTCCGGTGTCCCGGTTATGTGCTGTGGTCAGAAGATGACGGAGCTTGTTCCAGGGACCTCCGACGGTGCCCATGAAAAACATGTTCCAGTGGTAACCCGGGAAGGCAATCATATTCTGGTAGAAGTGGGAAGTGTCACCCATCCGATGATGGAGAAGCATTACATTCAGTGGATTACTATCGAAACCAAGAAGGGCAGCCAGAGAGTGAACCTTTCTTATACCGACACACCGAAGGCAGAATTCGTGTTAGCTGACGGAGATGAATTCATTGCCGCTTATGAATATTGTAATCTGCACGGACTTTGGAAAGCAGAATAATCAGTATTTTTGCGGCTCTCTATAGAACACATAATCCAGGAAAATGCAGTCCGGCCGATGGATATCGGCCGGGTTTTTGATTGTTAGGGCAAAGTTTTGTTTCCTAATCTCGTTGCTTTTATTTTATATTTTACAGAAATTTCATTATAATTTCTGTAGCAAAGGAGGTATGTTGTATGCCAACGATCAAATCAAGCACAGATTTACGAAATAACTACAATGAGATCTCTACCTTCTGTCATACCTATCGTGAACCAGTTTTTATCACAAAGAACGGACAGGGAGATCTTGCAGTAATGAGTATTGAAACTTATGAGCAGCTTGCGGGCCGCCTTGAACTCTATAGTCTGCTGCAAGAAGGTCTGGATGATGTTTCTGCCGGAATATAATCCGGCAGTCTTTTTCTGTTTCTTTCTATTTCTGTCTCATTCTATTTTTCCTTATAAAAATGTGTATGCAGTGTGGTATGCTAAATCAACCAGCCAAATAAATATGAGCACCGACAGCATTTTTGTTGTAAAATTCAAAATGATATGATAATATGACGTAGGTTGCTATTCAAGCATAACCTTGCACAGGAACCGACTTGAAAAGCCATAGGGCTATATACAGGAAATGGCATGAGACCATTTTTTATTTTTTAATAAATAATAGGAAGAAAGAGGAGACAGAAGATGGACTACGCAAAAGAATCACTGAGATTACATGAGGAATGGAAGGGCAAGATTGAGGTCACCTCCCGGGCAAAAGTGGACAGCAAGGAAGCATTATCCTTAGCATACACACCCGGCGTGGCACAACCCTGCCTGGAGATTCAAAAGGACATTAACAAAAGCTACGAGCTGACGCGCCGCTGGAACACGGTAGCTGTCGTAACCGATGGCACGGCAGTTCTGGGCCTTGGCGATATCGGACCGGAGGCCGGCATGCCGGTCATGGAAGGAAAATGTGTCCTTTTTAAAGAATTTGGCGGCGTGGATGCGATTCCTCTCTGTATCCGCAGTAAAAACGTCGATGATATCGTCAATACGGTTGCTCTGCTCGCAGGCAGTTTTAGCGGCATCAATCTGGAAGACATCTCCGCACCGAGATGTTTTGAGATTGAAGAAAAACTGAAAGAACGCTGCGATATCCCTGTATTTCATGACGATCAGCACGGTACCGCAGTCATCACCCTGGCCGGTATCATCAATGCATTAAAGATCGTGGGCAAGAAATTAGACGAGATTAAGATCGTCACCAGCGGAGCCGGTGCAGCAGGCACTGCCATCATCAAGCTGATGATGAGCATGGGACTGAAAAATGTTATCATGACAGACCGTACCGGCGCCATCTATGAGGGGCGGGAGAATCTGAATCCAGTCAAAGAAGAGATGGCGAAGGCCACTAACCGAAATAAAGAAAAAGGAACGCTGGCGGACGTCATCAAAGGAGCAGACGTATTTGTAGGCGTGTCCGGGCCAGGAACCCTTACGGCAGATATGGTCCGCTCCATGGCAAAAGAGCCGATCATCTTTGCCTGCGCCAACCCTACCCCGGAAATCTTCCCCGATGAAGCCATCGCAGCCGGAGCGGCTGTCGTCTCCACGGGACGCAGTGACTTCCCGAACCAGGTAAATAACGTTCTCTGCTTCCCAGGTATTTTCCGTGGCGCCCTCGATGTGCGCGCGAGCCAGATTACGGAAAATATGAAGATCGCTGCGGCTTATGCTATCGCCGGACTGGTCAGCGATGAAGAACTGTCTCCAGAATACATCCTGCCGCAGGCATTTGACCCGCGTGTGAGAGATGCCATCGCTACTGCGACTGCGGAAGCAGCACGCCGCGATGGTGTGGCACGGATTTGATTTAGGAAAAGACTGTTGAAGGAATGATGTTTATGCCGAAGGAGAACTGGCAGAAGATAAAATTAGTAAAACTCGTCGAATTATTACGTCAGGAAACGGACGAACAGCATCCTCTTACTACCATGCAAATCTGTGAACGCATGCAGGAAATGGACATTCCCTGTGACCGTAGGACACTGAGCAAGGACATTGCTCTGTTAAATAATATCGGGATCGAGGTCCTTTCGATACAGGTGAGTAAGAAAAAGGGATATTATATTGAAGACCGGAGTTTCTCAGTCCCGGAACTTAAGATATTGATTGATGCCGTGCAGGCCGCCAGCTTCATCACGGAAAAGAAAACAACGGAGTTGATTGAGAAAATAGCCGCCTTAGGTGGCAGTCACAGAGCTGAGATTATGAAAAGCAATCTGGCCCATTTCAACACGCGTAAGCACAGCAATGAAAACATTTTCTACAACGTCGATGCATTGGAAGACGCCATTCAGCGCCGTAAAAAGATCATATTCTACTACTTTGACCTGGACGTAAACGGAAATCGGGTTTATCGGCGCGAAGGACATCATTATGTCGTGGAACCGATTGCCCTTATATTTAACGAGGACAATTATTATGTTGTCGTGTACAGTTCAAAGTACGAGAATACGGTGAATTATCGAGTCGACCACATGGATAAAGTTGAAGTGATTGATGAGGATGTCTCGGATGTGGCACTTTCCCTGCGAGACAGTATGGGAGTATACACAGAACAAATCATAAAAATGTACGGCGGAGAGCTGCAGACAGTGGAGCTCGAATTTGATAGCAAATTGATCGGGTCGGTCTATGACCGATTTGGCGAGGGAGTCAGCATGACACTGACCGACAAAGACATGATTTTGGCTGCCGTGCAGGTGCAGATTTCTCCGACCTTCTGGGGCTGGCTGTTCCAATTCACTGGAGATATGAGGATTGTTGCACCGGAAGAATTGGCGCAGGAGTATCGGGAAAGAGCGGAGAGGGTGTGTAGCTCGACATATCAGGAAAAGTAAAAAAACATGTAACCTAAGCAAAGGTGTGGAAAACGGGGCATTTCCAAAGGAATCGCAATTTGGAAAGCCAATAGCTTAAAACAGAGGAGACGGCGAATCAGATGAGTCGCCATCTCCTCTGTTTTTTTGCTCTTTGACCATTTTCACAGCATATTTTGAAAATCAAGAAGTTCTTACTGCATCGATGAGATTCCTTTGCCGCAGAATGCGGAGATGTTTCTTTCTTCTGAGGCAGAGAGAC
>JAJQDO010000024.1 GCA_021202175.1 Clostridiales bacterium
ATTCGGGATTCCTGTTATTATGAGATATTATCCGTTCTGACCGGGATCTCGATCAAGAGCGAGTATCATCTCATCCGCACGATGAAAGAACTGGCGGGGAAAAAGAAGGAATTCGAAGAGGTTTCCCAGGCCTTGAAGGATGCGAGGGACAGGGGCTATGGCGTGATGAAGCCGGTGTTGTCCGAGATTACCTTGTCCGAGCCTGAGGTAGTAAAGCATGGAAATAAATTTGGCGTGAAGATTCGGGCGGAGGCGCCGTCCATTCACCTGATCCGGGCGAATCTGTCCACGGAGGTCGCGCCGATCGTCGGCACCCAGATGCAGGCCGAAGACCTGATTACCTATATCCGCGAACAGGTGGGGGAAAACCCGAAAGAGATATGGAACGTTAATATTTTTGGAAAGACACTGGAACAGCTGGTGGATGACGGTATATCGGGGAAGGTGACGAAGATCAACGAGGATAGTCAGGAAAAGCTGCAAAGCGCCATGGAAAAAATCGTGAATGAGAGCAGCGGTGGACTGATCTGCATCATTATCTGAATCAATATTAATATCGTGTTCATCATGCCGAGGATGGCAGACAGTATTTTGCGGAACATGATGAATACATTAATCGTGTTCACGTATGCCGAGAACGGTAATTTGATATTATGGTGAACGACATAAAGTCGTTTACCATATATTGACAGGAAAATGCCAGGGGATTTTCCGGGCGGCATCCGCATCATTGATGGGAAATGCGGATGCCGCCCCGTCTGTTGTTTTTCGCATTTTTCAAGCATTATGGCATATTTATTTTCCACAAAAAATCGTAAAAAAATCACAATTTTTTATGTAAATATGTTATACTTAATACGAACAAAATATATGTAAGGGTGGTGATGATGTGGAGATACAATTATGGAGAGAACTGCTAGATCCTTATCAGCTTGCTGTTGATGAACTGATCGTAAAGTTTAATCATGTCATAACAGAACACAGAACCAGAGGATTGTATTCTCCCATTGAATCGGTTGAGGGAAGATTAAAGAGCATTGACAGCATTTTGGAGAAAATGAAGCGAAAAGACATTTCGATGAACGAGATTGAGGAAAAGATGGAAGACATTGCCGGGATCCGATTGAATTGCCAGTTTGTGGAAGACATCGAAAAGGTCGTTAAGATCGTGGAGCAGCGGTCGGACATGAAGGTCAAGTGCGTGAAGGATTACATCAAGCATGTGAAGGCCAGCGGCTACCGCAGCTATCACATGATCATAGCTTATACGGTGAATACCATCGACGGACCGAAAGAGCTCAGCGCGGAGATACAGATTCGGACTATGGCGATGAATTTCTGGGCGACGGTCGAGCATTCTTTACAATACAAATACAAAGAGAATATTCCGGACAACATTCAGCGGAAACTGATTGACGCCTCTCAGGCTATCGTTCAGATCGATCAGGCCATGTCGGATGTCAGAGATGAGATCATGGATGCGCAGAACTCTCATCAGCGAAAGGAAAATATGGTCAAGGATATCTTAAACAATATTCAGAATCTTTATAGAGTGGCTAACAAGCGGGAAGTCGCCAAGATTCAGGATGAATTTTATAAAGTATATATGCTGGATGACATGATGCAGCTACAGCATTTTGCCAGCCAGCTTGATATCATTTCCGAAGGATATCAGACACAAAGCCTGACATGATAACTGGCAGGAGCCATATCCCATGGTTCCTGCTCTTTTTTTGGAGGACAGGATGAATGAGCAAAACGGGTTTTTACCGGTTAATTTAAAGGAGATGCGGCAAAGGGGATGGGAACAGGCTGATTTTGTTTATATATGCGGGGACGCCTATGTGGACCACCCTTCTTTTGGCGCCGCCATCATTACCAGACTTCTGGAAGATGCGGGATATAAAGTAGCATTTATCGCGCAGCCCGATTGGAAGGATGACAGCAGCATCACTGTCTGTGGGGAGCCCAGGCTGGCATTTCTGGTATCAGCTGGAAACATGGATTCCATGGTGAATCATTACACCAGCGCGAAGAAGCGCAGGCACCAGGATGCTTATACGCCGGGAGGCGGATTCTCAAAAAGACCTGACCGGGCGGTGACGGTGTATGGGAATCTGATTCGCCGGACTTATAAGAAGACGCCCATCCTTTTGGGCGGAGTGGAAGCCTCGCTGCGGAGACTGGCTCATTACGATTACTGGAGCGATGCGGTGAAGCGATCGGTTCTGCTGGATTCGGGAGCGGACCTGCTGATGTATGGGATGGGAGAACATTCCGTACTGGAGATCGCGGAGGCACTGGATGCGGGCATCCCTGTTCGGGATATCACCTATGTGAGGGGAACCGTTTTTAAGTGCAGGGATCTGTCGGAGCTTTCCGGTGATTATGAATGCTTGCCCTCCTATCGGGAGATACTGGAATCAAAGGAGACATATGCCAGGAGTTATTATCAGCAATACAGAAATACGGACGCGCTGACGGCGAAGAGGCTTGTGGAGCCATACAAAGAGAAGGAATATGTCGTCCAGAATCCGCCGGCGTTTCCCCTGACGACCGAGGAGATGGATCATGTCTATGAACTGCCTTATAAGAGGACCTGGCATCCGTCTTATGACGCATCCGGTGGAGTTCCTGCCATCCAGGAGGTGAAGTTCTCCCTGGTGAGCAGCCGGGGATGCTTTGGCGGTTGTAACTTCTGTGCGCTGACCTTCCATCAGGGCAGAAGAGTGCAGGTGCGAAGCCATGCATCGATTCTCCGGGAGGCGGAGCAGATGACGAAGGATCCGGATTTTAAGGGATACATTCATGATGTGGGCGGTCCTACGGCGGATTTTCGACACCCATCCTGCCAAAAACAGTTGGAAAGGGGCGTCTGCGCCGACCGTCAGTGTCTGTTTCCGAAACCATGTCCGAACCTGGATGCCAGCCACGAAGATTACGTCACCCTGTTGCGGAAGCTGCGACAGATTCCGGGAGTGAAAAAAGTATTCATCCGCTCAGGGATTCGTTTTGATTATGTGCTGGCCGAGGCGGACGGGACATTTCTGAGGGAATTATGCAAGTATCATGTGAGCGGGCAGCTCAAAGTGGCGCCGGAACACATTTCCGATGCCGTACTGCAGATGATGGGGAAGCCATCCAACCATATTTATGAACAGTTTGCGCGAAAATATCAGGATATGAACCGGAAGCTTGCGAAAAAACAGGAGCTGGAGCGGTATCTGATGTCCTCTCACCCCGGTTCCGGGTTAAAGGAGGCTGTGGAACTGGCGGAATACGTGCGCGACCTGGGATATATGCCGGAACAGGTGCAGGATTATTATCCGACGCCGGGGACCATATCGACCTGTATGTATTATACGGGCCTGGATCCCCGGACCATGAAGGAGGTATACGTGCCTCGAACGGCAAAGGAAAAGAGTATGCAGCGTGCCTTGATTCAGTACCGTAATCCGGAAAATGATGCTCTGGTCAGAAGGGCATTGCATGAGGCAGGAAGAGAAGATCTGATTGGTTATGGGGAAAAATGCCTGATTCGGCCCCGGTATTCCGATGACAGAAATACAAACACAAGCAAAAACAACAAAACAAATACGAACAAAAATAACAGGTCCAACGGGAACAAAGTTGGCAGATCAACCTGGGACAATGATCTGAGATTAGTCCGGGACAGAGAGAACAAATCCGACGGGAATAAAAATAACAGGTCAAAAAAGAAAAAAACCATTCGCAACATTCATAAGAAGAAGCGTGATTGTTGATGAACTGCGCACCCTGACAGGTATTGCCAGGTTACGCGCCAACATGCTATAGAATGTCAGGTTGTTTTGCCCATGTATCATCAGAAATATGTAATGGTGCAGGACGATTCGTGCTCACGTTATGTCGTGAATATGAAAAGATATGGATAGGGAGGACATGATGAGAATAGGTATTATCACTGGCGCATCATCTGGTATGGGAAAAGAATTTGTGAAGCTGACGATGAGCGAACAGATGAACCTGGATGAGATTTGGGTCATAGCCAGGAGAGAAGAACGGCTTCAGGCATGGCAGAAGCATTATAAACAGCAGCCATTTCGGGGGATTCCGATGGACATGCAAAAGAGAGAAGAACTTGCCCGGCTGCGGGAAACGTTATCGGAATGCTGTCCGGAGATTGCACTGATGATTCACTGCGCGGGATTTGGTATTATGGGGAGAATGGATGAGATTCCGATCGAAGAGCAGCTGGAGATGGTAGATGTCAATTGCCGCAGCCTCGTGGAACTGACAGATATCGTTGTTCCCTATATGGAAGAAGGCGGTCGTATGATTTACATGGCCTCCGCGTCCGCGTTTATCCCACAACCGGGATTCGCCGTTTACGCGGCGACGAAATCGTTTGCGTTAAGCTATGTGCGAAGTCTTCGGGTAGAGCTTCGGGGGCGGAATCTGCGTATTACTGCCGTTTGCCCCGGCGCGGTTAAGACGGAGTTTTTTAAGCGGGCCTGCGAGAAAAAGCATATGCCGTCATACAAAAAATTGGTGATGTCAGACCCGAAAAAGGTGGTACAAAAGGCATGGAGGGATAATCAGATGGGGAA